>CBFHAF010000780.1:0-2352 GCA_965653435.1 uncultured Chitinophaga sp. | reverse complement strand
TAATGATTTCTTCTACGGGAGCTAGTAAATTTCCTGAAAATAAGGGTCTTATCGAAGATGTATTCCATGAAATCAGGTCCATTCTATCCGGTATTTTATCCAGCGTTGAATTGATTGAGTTATATGGATCAGGACAGTTCAGCCTGGAAAAAAGCGGTGAAAAGATCAACCGGCAGGCCGCTGCGATCAAACTGCAGGTGATCGAGCTGGAATTCCTGTTGCAAAATGTGCGTATCATCCAGCATATTCTGAACAAGTCCCTCACTTCAAAAAGAGCGCCTACGCAGATCGTGAAGCTGCTGAAAAACCAGGTGGAAGACGAGCGGTATGCCCCGCTGTTTGCCGGCTGGGTAAGCTTCCGCACGGAAAGCGAACGTGAAGTGGCGTATGTGGACGAATTCCTGGTGAAACAGCTGCTCCTCAACCTGCTTTTCCGCATGCACCGCAATGCGGACATGAAGGAGAAGCCGCAGCTGGACATTACCTTCGGGCAGGATGCCGTTACCCTCAGAGGCGTATACCTGGCCAACCCGAACGACCGCACCTTGTCCAGCTCCATCTCCGGCATCAGCAACGAAAGCCTCCAGGCTTTCCTGGACCAGCGCATTTGCAGCCTGATCGCTTACGTGGCGGAGCTGCATGAAGGAAAGTTCGAGCTCACCGCCCTGCCGGAAGGCCGGATCGAAATGCTCGTATCCATTCCCTACGATGTGAATTAAAATCTGTTTCTTTGCAGCTGCATGTCGTTGTTCATCACATCTTTGAATTCAGGCAGTAACGGGAACTGTTACTATATCGGGAACGCCGAAGAAGCGATCCTGGTAGACGCGGGCATTTCCTGCCGCGAGACCGAGCGCCGCATGAAACGGCTCGGCCTGAAGATGGACGCCGTAAAAGCCATATTCATCTCCCACGAACATACTGACCACATCAGCGGCGTGCCGGTACTGGCCAAAAAATACCGCCTCCCCGTTTACATTACAGAGCAAACCCTTCACCACAGCCGCATGCAGCTGGAAGGCATTGTATTCAGGCCGCAGGAGCCCGTTACCATCGGGCAGCTGCAGGTAACCGCGTTCGTCAAATACCACGACGCCAGCGATCCGCACAGCTTCCTGGTGACCGGCAACGGCGTGACCATCGGCGTGTTCACGGATATCGGCCGGTGCTGCGACCAGCTGGTGCATCATTTCCGGCAGTGCCACGCGGCTTTCCTGGAAGCAAATTATGATACGGACATGCTGGAGAAAGGGCGGTATCCCATTTTCCTGAAGAACCGCATCCGCGGCGGCCACGGGCACCTTTCCAACCAGCAGGCGCTGGACCTCTTCAGGCAGCACAAGCCCGAAGGCATGCAGGTGCTGCTGCTCTCCCACCTTTCCCGCGACAACAACGACCCCGCGCTGGCGCTGGAAACATTCTCCCGGCATGCAGGCAACGTAGAAGTGGCCGTGGCATCCCGTTATGCCGAATCGAAAGTATACGAGATATTCCCCGGGCAATTGGTTGCACCGCCCAGGCCCGCCCCGCCGAAGAAAAAACCGGTGGTGGTACAGGCTGCCTTATTTTAAAGTATTTCGCCGCGCCCGGCATGCCTTCTCACATCATTCTTCCATCCACCCTTCCTCCTCCCCGAACCGTACGAACTGGTAACCGTTGAACGTGCCCAGCACGGCAATGTTCCCGCCTTTCGGGATCACCGTTTTAACGCCCGCCGTGGCCGCCGGGATGTCCAGCAGCCGCGCAGTGTCCTTCACAGACCGCTCCCGGTAAGGCTTTGCGGTAACCGATGCACTTTCAACAAATCCTTCCTTTTGATCCGGCAGCAACACCTTATACCAGTTCCGGTATGCCGCCAGCACCTGTAACACCTGGTTGGCCGGCAGCTTAGCCGTTAGCGCGGCATTCTTTTCCGGCGATGCCAAAAGCGACGCCGCCCGGGAAGTGCGCGCGGCAGTAGCGAGCAGGCCCAGCGAAGCCGTAACAACGGGCGCCTCTTCTTTAGATGAACGGATAAAAGGCAGGGGGTCTACCGCGCCGCTGCGGGTATAAATCCCGAAATGCAGGTGCGTGGCTGTATTGCGGGCATTGCCGGTATTGCCCATCAAACCGAGCGTATCGCCGGCGGATACACGCTGGCCGGTGGAAACCAGCTGCTCGTCCAGGTGGGCATAATAAAGCGTATAATTTTTACCCGAGGGCCGCATAAACACTACGTTTCCGCCGAGACGGTTTACGGTAACGTTGCGTATGTATCCGTCTGCACTGGCAACGGCGGGCGTTCTGAATGTGGCGCCAATGTCAACGCCTTCATGACTCCGCACACCGCCATCCCGCGGATCGTCCCAAATG
>CBFHAF010000779.1:0-2357 GCA_965653435.1 uncultured Chitinophaga sp. | reverse complement strand
GTATGGCGGGGCCACACCCAGTTATCCGTATCGGCGCCGAACTTCCCGATGGAAGAAGGCGGCGCACCTACCAGCCGCACGTCTTTGTATGTTTCCGTTACGAACAGGAAATACTGGTTCCCTTCAAAGAAAGGTTTGATGAGGGTTTCCTGCCAGGCTTCCTTTTTTGCGCCGGCTTTGATGTTATTCAGGTTCTTGTCTATCGCGCTCTGGCGCTCGCTTTCGGTGAGGGTGGGCGAAACGCCTTCCAGGGCAAGCTTCGTCACATCTTCTATGCGTACGATGAAAGTGGCTGTAAGCCCGGCATTGGGAAGCTCTTCCTGCATGCTGCGGGCCCAGAAGCCTTTGTCCAGGTAATTATTCTGAAGCGAGGAATGTTTCTGGATGGCGTCGTAGCCGCAATGGTGATTGGTGAGCAGCAGGCCTTTGGAGGAAATGATCTCCCCGGTGCAGAAGCCCCCGAAGCTGACGATGGCGTCTTTCAGGCTGCCCTTGTTGACGTTGTAGATATCCGCTGCGGAGATCTTCAGGCCCATACCTTTCATTTCTTTTTCGTTCAGCCGGCCTAAGAGCTGCGGCAACCACATTCCTTCCGTGGCAAAAACGGAAAGATGGGCGAGGGATAATACTGCGATCAACAGGAATGTAGCGATGTTTTGCCTCATAAGATGGATTTGGTGAATCAAAGCGGCAATTTACTGATAACCGGAGGATTAACAAGGCGGTTTTGAAGCAGAAGGCGGCAGCGGTGGCTCTTTTAAACGCAAAGGCCGCACCATCCGGTGCAGCCTTTGCTGTATCGTTATCAACAAGTTGATTTACAGGTGAATCGCTTCGCCGTAAGCCACCTCGATCGCATCCTTCACAGATTCGCTCATGGTCGGGTGCGGGTGGATGGAGTTCAGCACTTCCAGGTAAGTGGTTTCCAGCGTGCGTGCCGTAACGGTCTGCTCAATAGCTTCCGTCACGTTCATGCCGATCATGTGCGTACCCAGCCATTCGCCGTATTTGGCGTCAAAGATCACTTTTACGAAACCTTCTGTAGCGCCTGCACCCACAGCCTTGCCGGAAGCGCTGAAGGGGAATTTGCCCACTTTCACTTCGTAACCGGCTTCTTTCGCGGCCTTCTCGGTATAACCCACCGATGCGATTTCAGGCGTGCAGTAAGTACAGCCCGGAACGTTGTTGTAGTCGATCGGATGGGGTTTGTGGTCGTATTTCTTTTCGTTGTATGCGATGGCTTCCACGCAAACGATGCCTTCTTTCGAAGCCACGTGCGCCAGCGCCTGGCCCGGAACCATGTCGCCGATAGCGTAGATGCCCGGTACATTGGTAGCGTAGTAAGGGTCCACCAGCACTTTGCCTTTGTCGGTCTTTACGCCGAGGGTTTCGAGGCCGAGGCCTTCGATATTGGCGGTGATGCCCACGGCGCTCAGCACCACGTCCGCTTCCAGGGTCACTTCACCGGTAGCGGTCTTCACTTTCGCTTTTACGCCTTCCTTCGCACCTTCTACAGCTTCTACGCTGGCGTTGGTCATTATTTCGATACCTTTTTTCTTGTAGATCTTTTCCAGTTCTTTGGAGATATCCTCGTCTTCAACCGGTACAATGCGCGGCATGAATTCAACGATGGTCACTTTGGTGCCCAGGGTAGCGTAGAAATAGGCAAATTCAACGCCGATAGCGCCGGAACCTACCACGATCATGCTTTTAGGCTGTGTGGGCAGGTTCATGGCCTGGCGGTAGCCGATCACGTTCTTGCCGTCGATCTTCAGGTTGGGCAGCTCGCGGGCGCGGGCGCCGGTAGCAAGAATGATGTGCCTGGCTTCCTGAACGGCTACTTTCCCGTCTTTATCGGTCACTTCCACCTGGCCTTTCGCTTTCAGCCTGGCAGTGCCCATGAGCACGTCGATCTTGTTCTTCTTCATGAGGAACTGAACACCTTTGCTCATTTTATCTGCCGCACCGCGGCTGCGTTTGATCACAGCAGGGAAATCAACCGCGGACCCTTCAACTGTTACGCCGTAATCCTTGGAATGGTTGATGTATTCAACTACCTGTGCGGATTTTAATAATGCTTTGGTCGGGATGCAACCCCAGTTCAAACAGATACCGCCCAAACTCTCCTTTTCTACTATTGCTGTTTTAAATCCCAGTTGAGAAGCCCGGATAGCCGCCACGTATCCACCGGGGCCGCTACCAATTACGATTACGTCGTATGCCATATTGCTTGATTTTTATAATAAAACTTGGCAAATGTAGCAAAAAAAATTAAAGTTTAGATAGTTCATACAGATACATGACTGTTGCCGGATATAGCTGCCTGAAAATGAAAACGGCCCCCGTAGCGGGAGCCG
>CBFHAF010000778.1:0-2362 GCA_965653435.1 uncultured Chitinophaga sp. | reverse complement strand
GAATGGACTGGACATCAGCGCAAAAGATGTAAAAGGTAATACAGACATTGTTTCAGACGGAAAATTCGCCAGCCGCGGCGGAAAACCCAAGCTGGCAGGCACTAAAAGAAGCGGGACTCAGTTAAGCGATCAATGGCTGTCCAAAGGCCAGCATACCGGCGACAGCAGGGTGCAAAGATCGCTGCCGCCAGACGATGCGGCCCGTGTGCTGAATAAAGTCAATACCAACGACCCGAGCCTGAAGCGGTTGGCGGCAGGGGTTGATCCGGAAGGAAAAATTGCGTATCATGAGGTGGATCAGAATGGCAAAGTGGGCAATAAGGTAACGCTGGAACCCGCGAACGTGGTAAGAGGCAGCTCCAAAGCGGCCAATGCTATCAACGGTATTTCCGCCAGCATCCAGGGAAATAAGGCGGTGAGCGCTGCGAACGACTTCCTGGTGCGGAATGCCTCCACCGTCAGCAAAGTAGGCAAAGTAGTGGGGCGCGGGGCCATTGTGGTGGGGATCGTGATGGAAGGGTACAACGTTTATTCCGCTTACCAGGAAGAAGGACATTTCGGGGAAAAGACGAAAGAGGCCACCGGTTCGGCAGTAGGCGCATTGGGCGGGGCTTTGGTAGGAGCGAAGATAGGCGCCGCCGTAGGTGCGTTGGGTGGCCCGGTAGGGATAATCGTAGGAGGGGTCGTAGGCGGTATTATCGGCGGTATTGCGGGCAGTAGTGTCGGAGGATGGATCGGAAGCTTGTTTTAAATAAAAATCAGGATATGTTCAGGGATCATTTCAAAAATGAACAGTATTTCGGGGAATCTGCGGGCAGGTTAAAAGCAACATTAGACAGGGCAAGGCAGGAACTACTTTCGAAACCTCAGCCATACCGCAATGAATATTATACATTTGCCGACGGGCTGGGTGTATATATTTCACTGGCCTATTCACTGGGCCTCAGTGTAAAATGCCTGGTAGCGCCCTGCCGGGAAATGCTGGATGCATATACCAATTGCATAGACACGGATACTGACTATTCAGACGGCGGCGGCCTCATCTATTCACAGCTTCTTAGCATGGTTGGCATGGGCGTGCTGCTCGATACCAAAGCAGAATTGCGCAATCTCGGCAATTAGCTGGCACGTGTAGGGTATAAGGATTACCTCATGAACTACCTGCTCCGTTACGCTGATCCCGGTTATGAATTGCCCGAAACCCTGCTCTGGCCGGAGGATGAAAGCTGCCGGAAGCTCATGGAAATAACGAAATCCGGCAAGGCTGAAGCCGCCGCCGGGTTGTATGAATATCTTCAGAAGACCTATTATACCCGCGATAACCTGGAAGATGATTACAACGCACACAAAAGAGCGGACAGGTCATATACAGGTTACTGGAGTTTCGAGAGCGCAGCTATCGCCAAAGTAATGGAGCTGGACGATGCAAAACTCAAAAGCAGTCCCTACTATCCATATGACATGCGCCATGGCGACCCTCCCGGCACGCCTGAACGTCCGGTGGAACCGCCGCCTTCGCCGGATAACCGGAAAGAAGAGCCTTCACCGGCGCCAAAGAAAAAATGGTGGCAGTTTTAAGCAAAAAATATTTCAGCCTGTTACATGGGAAACAGATCATATCTCAGCATCAATAAACCTGGCAGACAGCAGGAGATCCTTTTTGAAGGAAATAATTCCCTGGCGCATTTCTGGCTGCTGCTGCTGGAGAAAGAAGATGTTGAAAGCGTACGCAATGTATACCGCAAGGTTTACCTGCCGGAACATGAGGACGAGGAAATAGACACCGATATCAGGATAGGGCAGGCCCGTGCCCTCGAAAACGCCCGCAACAGGAGAGATTACATAGCACAGGCATATCCGGACCTGCTGGATTATTACGATGAATGGATCGCTTACCTTAAAAGGCAGCCCACTGAAGACGATACGCTTTTCATCGACTTCATACAACTGGTCGGTTTTTATAAATCGCCTGATGAGTTCCTGGATAACCTGGTAAAGTTTTACGATGACGTGGCTCAACTCCGGCCTTCGTTTGAAAAAGCCCTTTCCGAAACATCAGGCTGGGATGGCACCCGCGAAGGATCGTTTGCTGCATCTTCCGTGTTCTACCGCAATTTTCCGCAATCAGGGATGCAACCCGGGAACATTGCCATGGTGAAAACGCCCGGCCGCTTTAAAGCCCTGAATTATGCCTGGGGTGCAATTAGCCTCGCCATGGTCGGAGGTCTGTTCTATTTATTCCGCCTTTTCCCGCATTTCTGGCAGCATATTCTGATCGCATTGTTATTTGCCCCCGTGATCTTTATCAGCATCAAGGGCTTCCTGCTCGTGGAACGGTGGAGCGGGCGCGCTTTGCAGAAAC
>CBFHAF010000777.1:0-2388 GCA_965653435.1 uncultured Chitinophaga sp. | reverse complement strand
GGTACCCATGGCGAACGGAAACGAAGATGATCAGCCGTTCCCCGGCCTGGGCGGCTTTTGGGTCGCGGAAAACGACCTCACCGTTGCGGATCATGTACACGCCGGCCGAATGTATATCGTTCCAGGCAAAATGCCTGTTCCAGAAAGGAAAAGAGAAAAGGATACCACCGCCATTGATCGTTACGGTAACGGAGCGCCGGCCCAGCGTTATCACGATCATGAGGGTGAGCAGCAGGGACCCGGTGATTATGTAGGTTGGTTTCCTGAAAATAATGCCGGTAATAAAGAGTATCAGGTTAATGGAAAAAAAGAGCAGGCGCAGCAGCTGACCCGTCAGCCTGCGGCCGGCCCTGATCCGGATAGTCCGGGTAATGTTGGCCATGGGCATGCCCGTTTATAAAAACTGCGGTGCAAAAGCATGCACCGCAGCATCAGTAGGTATTATCTAGTGTATTCGGTTAAAAGGGGAAACGGGAGGACTAATTCTCATATTCCTCTCCGCGCAGCGTACATTCGATCTGGTGCTTTACAGGCGCGCTGAAACCCTCCAGTTCAATGTTCGGACGCTCGTCCAGGCATATCCTGATCTTGCCGTTCTCTGTGATTAAAACGTCGTGAATTGGTTCCAGCAGGGCAAAAAGCATCCTCTTTCCGCTTTCTGCGATCTGGTTCATGATGGAATCCTCAAGCTGGAAGAACTCCCGGTTTTTGTAAGAATAGGATACTTGTACCATCTGTTTGGTTTTTTCGCTAGGATACGTTGTTGCCATAAAAATACTGAATTATTTAAATTGTCAAAATTTATTATGGATAATTTATATAAAAGTCATACCGATACATAAGTGAAAAGGTTTGAAACCCGCCGCAGTATTAACTTTACGCTAATAAATCAATACCCGCGCCGAAATGTTACCACTTACCATTTATAATATTCCGGCCCCCGGTTTGCCCCTGAAACCCTTATTTTTATGCTCATATCAATTTCATAATATCCAGTATGCATTCATTTAACAGACTATTCCTGCTGCTCTGCCTGGTGTTGATCCCCGGCACGGGCGTTTCTGCCCAGAACCTGAAGTGGAACAGCGCCGGAGACGCATTCTACCAGGCCCGGGAGGGCGCCATTTACGCCGTTTCCGCCACCTCCGGCCAGCAAACCGCGCTGGTCACCGCCGCGGACCTTACGCCCGCCGGCGCCTCCAAACCACTGCCCACCCGCCGGTTCACCTTCACGCCGGACGAAAAGGGCCTGCTGCTCTTTACCAACACCCAAAGGGTATGGCGCTATGAGACCCGCGGCGATTACTGGTTCTACAGCCTTGCTTCCAAAAAGCTCCGCCAGCTGGGCAAAGGCCTGCCGGAAGCATCCCTCATGTTTGCCAAAATATCGCCGGACGGTACAAAGGCCGCTTACGTGAGCAGGCATAACCTGTACGTGGAAGACCTGGCCAGCGGCAAGATCGACCAGCTCACCAAAGACGGTACCCGCAAGCTCATCAACGGCACCTTCGACTGGGCCTATGAAGAGGAATTCGGCTGCCGCGACGGTTTCCGCTGGAGCCCGGACAGCAAAAGCATCGCGTACTGGCAGATAGACGCCAAGAACATCCGCGATTTCCTGATGATCAATAATACGGACTCCATTTATTCATTCACCGTGCCCGTGGAATATCCCAAAGCAGGGGAGAACCCTTCCGCCTGCAAAGTGGGAGTGGTAAGCCTGCAAACCAAAAAGACCACCTGGATGCAGGTGCCCGGCGACCCCGTGCAGCATTATATTCCCCGCATGGAATGGATCCCCGGCACCGGCCGCCTCATCATCCAGCAGCTGAACCGCAAGCAGAACACCTCACGGCTCATGGTGCTGCAGGCCGCTACCGGCAAGGCCAACACCATCTTTACAGAAACCGACAACGCCTGGGTGGATGTAAAATCTTCCTGGGACGACGGGGATATTACCGGGTGGGACTGGCTCAGTAACGGGAAATCATTCCTCTGGGTAAGCGAAAAGGACGGCTGGCGCCATGTATACGAGATCGACGCAGCCACCGGTGCAGAAAAGCTGCTCACCCCCGGCGATTATGACGTGATCAACCTCCTGCAATACAGCGAGGCGGGCAAACAGCTCTACTTCCTGGCTTCACCGGGAGACGCTACCGGCCAGTACCTGTTCAGAACGGACCTTTCAGGCGCAGCCGCCACGCGCGTTACGCCGAAAGACCAGCCGGGCACGCACAAATACGAGATCTCGCCTAACGGCAAAGTAGCCGGCCATTCCTACGAAAGCCACCTGCTGAGCCCTGCCGCGGAATTCGTTTCCCTGCCTGACCACCAGAGCATTTCCGGGAAGGACTTTGCAGCCGAAGCCGCCAACGCCGCAAAGAGGCC
>CBFHAF010000776.1:0-2396 GCA_965653435.1 uncultured Chitinophaga sp. | reverse complement strand
ATGCTGATCCTGAAATACCGTTGAACCCCGGATTCAGCAAGGATTTCACTACTTTCCCCACTTACAGAATTACGATCATAATTTACATTATGTTAAATAGAATAATAGGGCCTTTGCCCTGCTATCCGCCTCATGAGATCAATGCCCTTGCTTTCTCCATGTTCTTCTTGATCTTGCTGTCCCTGATGACCACATACTCCCCGGCAAAAAAATGGTCCATGATAGACCGTATATTTTCCCGGTTGCCGACCTCCAATGCATATTCAAGGATCTTTCCTGCGGGTTCCTCCCTGATAATGAGCGTCAATTTGCTTTTTAAACGGCTTCGCCTGTAGTCATTGATCTCCCCGAATTTGGAGATCATCAGTTCGGTAAGCCGGATAAACTCGGCTTCATTGCGCTTTTCGACGGCCTCCAGCAGCAAAAACTGGATGGCGCTTGAAGTATTATAGGAATACAGCTCCGCATCCTTGACGCTCGGCCAGTTGATGATCTGCCACAACAAAGGCCTTGCCTCCTCAACCCGCCCCAGATCCCGCCATAATACGTTGGCGACCCTGCACAGGTAATAAAATTTAAACCCGTAGAACTTTTCGCCTTTCTCATCCACCGCTACATCCGGTTTCTCGTTATACAACCGCAGCCAGAGCCGGTATTCCTTTTCCTTGAACTTTTCGTCGTTCGCGCAATCGCTCAGGAAAAGGGCGAAATCCTCCGCTTCCTCCAGCGACAGGCTTTCTACCGGGATATTGTGATATTTATCGTACCATTTATTGGCTTTATGCACTTTTTTTATCTCATCCTGGATGTATTTCTGCAGCTTCAGCGAGGGTTTGTGCCCGGGTTCTTTTTCCAGTATCTCAGCAATGATTTTCAAAGCGCTTCCGCCGCTGCTGAGGATCTCAGCTCCCGTCTGCATTGCCATCGCGTCTATCCAGGTAAAATACGCCCAGCACAACAGCGTGTTGGAGTCGCTTAGATCTCCGGCTGCAATCAGCTTTGCAATGGCCACAGATGTCGTGTAAAATTGGAAATGCTCTACTTCCGAACGGATAGCGGCGGGCAGCTTCTTAACGTCAAAGGGATATTTGCTGAAGGGGTGAATATTGGCGTGCATGGAATCAATTTGAGGTTATTCGTTCAAATATAGAAAAAATGATTTTTTCCTGGAAATAGTTCAACTTTATAAGTTAAACACCCCTATTTAAGACCATGGCTCACAAGCATAAAACCATCGTCAACCCCGTTGCGCGCCAGACCATCACTTTCCTGCAAACGGCAGCTGATACAGAAGGCCGGCTGCTGGAAATGCAGGCGGTTTACGAGGCAGGTTCCCGGGAACCGCCCCTGCATTACCATCCCGCCCAGGCGGAGGATTTTGTGATTGAATCCGGTGAAATGACCGTGAAGCTTAATGGCCTGACGAGGACCTATAAAGCCGGAGAAACACTCCATATCCCCGCAAATACCCCCCATGCCATGTGGAACGCCGGGCCGGCAACGGCGCAGATCAATTGGAAAGTACGCCCCGCGATGGACATGGAAAACTTTTTCGAGCAGATCACCGGGCTGGCGGCCGACGGCAAAACCAATTCAATGGGAAGACCGCCTTTCCTGCAAACGGCGCTGATCGCAAACCGGTTTTCCGGTGTATTTCGTGCTGCAAAACCACCATTTCCGCTGCAAAAGCTTATTTTTCTGGCTGTTTCTCCCATTGCTTATCTCATTGGTTATAAAGCTTTTTATAAAGAGTACTCGGAATAAGACATGAGATAATTTCACGGACGGCCTTCAGTACTTGAAATTAAACTTCAGGTAAGCGGTTCCAAAAAGTACCAGGATTGTTAATATTCCTGATTAAAATTTAGGAGTAAAGCTTATCTCCCACTGAAATTCAATAATTTAGAGAAAAATATCTTATGAGATTACGTGTCGCCCGCCATACAACGGACCTGCAAAGGATCTCCGCGTTTTACCAGGAAGCTTTAGGCCTGGAACTGCTCGGCTCATTCGAAGATCACGAAAAATACGACGGCGTCTTCCTCGGTATCCCCGGCGAAAACTGGCACCTGGAATTCACTGTATCGCCGGATGCGCCAGACCACCACCCGGATGAAGACGACCTGCTGGTATTTTATGTACCCGCCGAACAATACCCGGCGTTCACGGAAAAAGTACGCCGGAGGGGCGTGCCAGAATTGCCTGCGAAAAACCCATACTGGAACAATAACGGAACGACCTTTGCGGATCCTGACGGTTTCCGCTTCGTAATTTCAACAATTCAATAAAGCTATATGAACCTGGATAAATACATGCAATTCTGCCTTTCCCTGCCCGGTACGGAGGAAGGTTTCCCCTTCGGGGAACATACACTGGTCTTTTATGTAAAAGGCAAA
>CBFHAF010000775.1:0-2398 GCA_965653435.1 uncultured Chitinophaga sp. | reverse complement strand
GGACCTCCGTAAGCTGACCCCTGGCTCCGTGGCCGCCAAAGTAAGCAACAACAACCTGTTCGGCGCAGGGCAGGGCGCGCAGGTGGGCTTCCGCTGGGATAAAGATTATTCCCGCCCCTGGGGCACGGAAGCCCAGTATACCAAATACAACCTGATGGGCAGCTTCATGGACGTTACCATCGGTTATTCCGAGCTGAATGCCGGCATGCCGCTGGATACCGGCGTGTACGAAGGGTCTTATTACCTCCGGCTGGAACGCCCGCTCTACCGTACTTCCGCCAAGATAGCCGGGGGGCTCACGCTCGCGAAGAATTATTCCGTGAACATCTGGAACTACCCGTACTCCATTAACCGCGACTACATGTACAAGCTGTTCGACGGATGGATCGGCTACAACTTCCGTAACCGCTTCGGCAAGGACGGGCATTTCGATAACAAACCCAATATGGCGCTGCTGTTCCGGTATTCCAACATCGCTTTCGACAAACGGCCGGACCAGGAGTCTTATTTCGACGACCCTATTTACAACAACCGTCACTATTACCTCGGGCAGTTCAAGCTCTTTAAGCAGGACTTCTTCAAGGCGCATCATTTCTTCGGTTTCGGGCGTACGGAAGATATTCCCTATGGTTATAACGCCAGCCTGTCTATGGGCTGGGAAAACTGGGTGGGCCGGAAACGTTTTTATACCGGCCTTGAGGGGCAGAAGTTCTGGCTTACGCGGCTGAACGGCCTGCTGAGCCTCAGTGCGGGCATCAGCAGCTACTGGCAGGCCGGTGTTTCTGAAGACATGGTGATACACGCCAACGCCAGTTATTACAGCAAGCTGATGAGCGTGGGCAGGAAATCCGCCCTTCGCCAGTTCATCACGCTCGATTACCTCGGCAACCCGAACAACTATTTCTACCGCCCGCTGAACATCAATATGGAGCAGGGCATCTGGGGCTTCAAACGTTCCCTTATCAACGGTTTCCATCGCCTGGTGGCGCGTTCTGAAACAGTGTATTATAGTCCCTGGAAGATCTACGGTTTCAAATTCAACTTTTTCGGTTCCATCGAGGCCGCGCAGCTTTCGCATGAAAAAAGTTACCTCGTGGAAAATCCCGTATATACCGGCTTTGGGTTGGGCGTCCGCATCAGGAACGAGAACCTTTCGCTGAATACCCTCAAGGCTGCCGTGTATTATTATCCCAAAACGCCGGACCGTGTGCCGGGGCTTTATTTTGAGCTCACCACGGTAACGGACCTCCGTTTCGACATCTATGGCCTGAAAGCGCCGTCGTTCCTCAATTTCTGGTAAAAGTTCCGCACGGGGCATGTTGCTTCAGCTGCCGGGGCCGGCCCTCATTCCCGCAGATCCCGTCATTACGGCGGGCGAATCCGTCATTGCGAGGCAAGAACCCCGTCATTGCGAGGAGTCGCGAGGGCTTGTGCGGCGGGTGCAACGAAGGAATCTCCCATGAACCCCGTCATGCGAGAGGCAGCAGGGCTAGAGTGGGCTGGGTAACGAAGGAATTTCCTGCGAACCGGTTATCAGAACCCCGTCATTGCGAGAAGCAGCAGAGCTAATGCGGGTAGGGCGACGAAGCAATCTCCCGCATTGACTTGGGGTAACCCGATATGGAGAGATTGCTTCGTCGTGCCCGGCACAAATCCCACGTGGCTCCCCGCAATGACGATCAACAGGCGCTCCGGGAAGGGTGAATAAATTGGGTACATAAAAGCGGATAATTATATTATTTTAATGCGCTTAAACTTTAGAAATCCGATGCTACGTTCCTTCTTCACATGCATTTTAGTATGCAGCTCAATATTTGCCGGCGCACAGATCCGCCTTCCGGCTATCATGGCGGACAATATGGTGCTCCAGCAGAACGATTCCGTAACGATCTGGGGCTGGGCCGCGCCCGGTGAAAAGATCAGGATCGCCACTTCCTGGAACGGCCGGCTGGATTCCACGGTAACAACCCGCGACGCCAAATGGCAGCTCAAAGTAAAAACGCCGGCAGCCGGCGGGCCGTACGACATTACCCTGCAGGGCCGCAACACCGTAAAATTGCAGAACGTGCTGATCGGCGAAGTGTGGATTTGCAGCGGGCAAAGCAATATGGAATGGTCCGGCAACCATGGGCTGAAGCAGATCAAAGCAGAGCTGCCCGTTTGTGCGGACGCGAACATCCGTTTCTTCCAGGTTCCCAAATCAACTGCCGCTTACCCGCAGGACGATGCAAAGGCTGCCTGGGCGCTTTGTGATTCCAATACGCTGAAAAGCTTCAGTGCCGTAGCTTATTACTTCGGCAAAAAACTGAGAAAGGACCTGAACGTGCCCGTCGGCCTGATCAACGCGAGCTGGGGCGGCACGCCCGCCGAAGTGTGGACGCCCGGGGAAGAAGTGGCT
>CBFHAF010000774.1:0-2404 GCA_965653435.1 uncultured Chitinophaga sp. | reverse complement strand
GCCAGCAGCAAATATGCTTTTTTAAACATTGAAACCTATTTAAATGCCGGCGGCCTCATCTCATTTTCCATACAAAACTTAAAGCCCGCCTCTTAACTAATGCATATATTGAAAAGGATCGAATCAACAGCCCGGTAGTGCCCGCCAGGCAAGTCCAGTACTCCAATAGTAATTTATTTAGTTTACCTAAAAAAGAATTAAAATGGCCCTTTGGAAACCTACCGGTCCCGGAAATCCTTAATATAAAGGTGAAGAAGCTATCGTGGATCAACAACAGCGGATTTGACCAGATATGATACTATTTTTGCAGGCAAAGTACCGCTTTATGACATGTTCATTTCGTGTTATCGGGCACAGGCAAAGCCCATGGAAATTTTGCATAACGCAGATGCCGGCTAACTGTATTATGCTGCAAGTTTATATTAAGCCCGGAAAATACATTGATGTTGGGATAAGCCGCCACAAGACCTTCTGTTGTACGCAGTGTTCCCCGGATAGCCAACGCTAAATAATGTCTACCCGGGGCATCAGGGCGGGTTGAACGGCCCATGTTAAGAAGAGCGCGATGGATCAAACTAACGTGAATTTCCTGTTAGCCCAAAATTCCTCCGTGATCATTGTTTCAAATAATGAAGCGCTACACACCCCGATTTGAAATTTATAATATTGGCCAGCTTCAAATCGAGTTTCTCCTGAAGGCTTCCGGCATCCAGTAATGGCCTTCCCTTTCCCACGATCACCGGATGGACAACCAGCTTAAATTCATCGATAAGGCCAGCTGCGATCAACTCCGGAAGCAGGCTTACACTGTCTACCAGGATCTTTTTACCGGGTTGCTGTTTTAATCTCAGGAGGTCTGCCGCAGGGTTGCTATTCACAATCCGCGTTTTTTCATCTCCGGCGCTCAATGTCCGGGAAACAACCACCCTGTCTATAGCGCTAAGCCTTTCAGCAAATCTGTTTTCACTTGCAGTGCCGGATCGGTCTTTCGCGACATCTGCCCAATAGGGAAACATGAGCTGATACATGACACGGCCAAAAAAGAGCAGGTCCACGTCGTCCATCATTCCTGTAAAATAATCAAGAACCTCTTCACTTGGATTAGCGAAAGTGTGATCGCAGTAGCCATCAATGCTAATGTTCAATCCGAATGTTGCAGTTCTCATTTTACCAGTTTTTTGCTTTTAAGATTATAAGCCAAAAATAAGAGGAGCAATCCAGCATTCCGGGGGTTTCCCGTGCCAAAAAAGGGGGCTTTTAGGTCATGATGTCCAATAATAACCGGCCATCCGGCGGATTACCCGGCGCTTCGCCTCGCAAGCCTTTCCCTCCGCTTATCATTCAAATATTTCCTGACGGGAATATCGTAAAATACCATCACCAGGTACGCTGCTCCAACCAGCAGGATCAGCCCGGATATGATTATGAGAGCCAGCTGCATATTGCCGGGCTTGTGGCTCGTGTAATAATTACCGAACATCCATAAAACGGCATAGTGCGTCATGTATAACGGGTAAGAGATCTTCCCCGAAAATACGCAGATCCTTTTTAAGCGGGGTTTTAAGCCCGCCCCTGCACCTAAAGCGATCAGCAGGGGAAAGTAAAACAGTACCATCAGGGGCTCGGTTAACCAATTCCACGCTGAATACGGCATTATAAAGGCCAGGAACAACAATATAGACAAGCCTGCAAACCCCAGCTTGTTTTTAATGATCCAGCCTGAACGGTAAATAAGCAGCCCCGCCAGGAAAGAATACGATATCCGGGCGCCACCGTCCCAAAAGGTCGGGCCGCTCCAGCCGCCCAATAAATTGCCGGAACGGTAACAAACCAGGCAGAGCGCCACGGCCGAGAGGATGGTCAGCAGCACCAGGTAGCCGCGTTTGATCTTATAAAGTATAAATGCGTAAACGATATTGGCAACATATTCCCAAAACAACGACCAGGACGGTGCATTGAAGCTGAACAGGTTAAACCCGCGGTCCGCCATTACAGGCAGGGGAATAAGCAATACCGAACACAAAAATGCCAGGATGATCTTACCCGTGCCGTACAATTCAGGGTGACCGCCAAACGGATCGAATAAAAACGCCAGCAAACCTAACACCGATCCTGCTACGACCAATGGGTGCAGCCTGATGGCCCTCGATTTAAAAAACTCCGGAACGCCCATTTTTGCTATACGGTCGTCGTAAGCATACCCGATCACAAATCCCGAAAGGCAGAAGAAAAAATCAACAGCCAAAAAACCGTGCCCGATAAAGTTCATGCTAAGATCAGTGTAAACCCATTCCATAAAATGAAACACTACAACGGCCAGGGCGGCAATTCCTCTTAATCCGTCGAGAATTTCGAAATGCTGTTTTGTTTGCAGGATTGTTGCGGAGGTTTTGTTCGTATCCAT
>CBFHAF010000773.1:0-2454 GCA_965653435.1 uncultured Chitinophaga sp. | reverse complement strand
GGCGGCGTCGGGTTCTTGGAATACAGGTCGTATGGATTGAAAAGCTTTACCCAGCGCAGCATTTCACGGTCGTGATCGTCCAGCAGCTGGCTGTAGGCGCCTTCGCGGTGCCAGGCGTAGAAAGAATGATACCGGAGCATGTACAGGCCCTGTTCCGGCAGATGGTCCTTCATCATCTGGTATACGTATTCGTCGTGCCCCCATGACATATGCACATTCCTCAGCCCGCAACCTTCTTTGTATACGCCGGTAGGCGTCTGGTACTCGGGGTTGTTGAAATCGGGATTGTTCCTGAAGAACTCGGGGTATACCACTTTATCTGAATACTGCACGCCCACCGGGAAGGTATCTCCCACTACGGCCCATTGCGGTTCACCGAAGAGGCAGAGCACTTTGCCCATGTCGTGCATGAGGCCTACCAGCACCATCCAGTCCGGGTGGCCGTCCCTGCGGATGGCTTCGGATGTTTGCAGCAGGTGCTGGAACTGGTCCAGGTCGGTATCCGGGTCCGAATCGTCTACCAGCTGGTTCAGGAAGTCGAAGGCCTGCCATACCGGCATTTCTTTTTTATCAAATTTGAGGTAGTCCGCTCTCTTTTGCTGCACAAACTCGTAGGTTTGATAAGTGTGGTTGAGGCGGTAAAATTCCTTGACGGTGTCTCTCTGGGGGGAATCATAGTTCCTGTATTCATCCGTGGATTTATCAGTTGCAATGCTATCCGGGTCGGGATAACGTTCCAGTACGGCGTCTTCCCATTCATCGAGGCTGTTGAGCGGGTTAATCTCCCTGGCTGTAAATGTGGAATCTTTAGTGGTTGCCATGGTAAGTATTTTGTAAATTAAATTGATAAGTTGAACACTATAATTTCGGTCATTTTTAAGGATTTTCATATTATGCCATCGCTTTATTTACGAAACCGGTTTCGTTAAATACGGCTATTAAAGGCTAATTTCGCATCGTAAGGACTTATCAACCAATGAAACAGATCAATATCAAGGCGCTGGCGCAGGAACTCAACCTCTCCGTTTCCACGATCTCGAAGGCCCTCCGGGACAGCTACGAGATCAGCGAGGAAACGAAACACCGGGTGCTGGAGCTGGCCGCCAAGCTGAATTATACGCCCAATCCTTACGCCAGCAGCTTACGCGGCAAAAAGAGCCGGAATATCGCCATCGTGATACCGGAGGTGGCAGACAGTTTTTTCTCACAGGCCATCAACGGCATCGAAAGTGTGGCGAAAGGAAAAGGATATCATGTGCTGATCTGTCTCACGCATGAAAATTACGAGAACGAGCAGGCTATCCTGAAAGAGTTCCAGAGCGGGCGGGTAGACGGGGTACTGATGTCTGTTTCCAGCGAAACCGCCAGCGGCGGGCACATCCAGGAACTGATGGCCAAGGAGGTGCCGGTCGTTTTCTTCGACAGGGCGCTGCATGAAGTAAGCGCGGCGCGGATCGTGACGGATGATTTCGAAAGCGGCTACAAAGCTACGTTGCACCTGATAGAACAAGGCTGCCGGAATATCGCTTTCCTCGGGGTGTCCAGCAAGCTGTCCATCAGCAACGACCGGATGGCCGGCTACCGGAAGGCCATGGAGGAAAAAGGGCTGCCCGTCCATGAAACCTACTGTTCCGCTTCAGCCGGGGAAAATTATGCCACTGTCCGGGAAATGCTGCAACACCCGAACCGGCCGGACGGCATACTGGCTTCAGTCGAAAAGCTAGCTACCCTGGTGTACCAGGTATGCGCGGAACTGCCGCTGGCCATGCCCGCGGATGTAAAGCTGGTGTGTTTCTCCAACCTGGGCATCGCGGCCATGTTATATCCTTCGCTTACAACCGTTACCCAGCCCGCGTTTGAAATGGGCAAAGCCGCTGCGGCCGCACTGCTGAAACTGCTCGAAAAGAAGAACACCGATCCTGCCGGGCTGAATATGGTCATTCCTTCTGAACTGATCAGGCGGGGATCCACACTGTAGTTTTTTCTGGCACGGCACGTGCGCGCTAATAAGGGAACAAACCCACCGGCCATGAAGAAAGTAATAGCGCTTTTACTCATATGCCTGTTCATCAGCAAAGCAGCCGCACAAAACAATGCCATGGATACCACCACCCGTTACATTAAAGTGCCCGCCGGTTACCTGATGGTGCTGCGGCAGGGAGACGATGTGCTGGCGCAGATCGAATCGCTGGCCGTAAAAGAGAAGATACCTTCGGCGAACTTCGCGGGCATGGGCTTTGTGAACGCCCGTTTCGGTTTCTTCAATTTCGGAACAAAAGAATATGAGCCGAAGGAATTTAATAACGTGGAGCTGGCCAGCATGCGCGGTTCCATCGCCTGGCAAAAAGGTAAAGTGTCCATCCATGCGCATGGCGTGGTAACGGACAGGGAGTTCAAAGCCTATGGGGGCCACATGCTGGGCGCCGTTGTGGGCACCGGCTCGGTAGAGATACT
>CBFHAF010000772.1:0-2455 GCA_965653435.1 uncultured Chitinophaga sp. | reverse complement strand
ACCGCGTGATGGATGATCTGGGAATAAGCATCCATATAACCTCCTTCTTTCCCTTCCACCCTACCAAAAACAAGCCACCCGGAAAACTTGCCAAATTGACATAAAACCGGTTTCAGGATATGCCCTACATTCGTCTCCTTAATCCAACACTCCATGAAAGTTATATGTTTAGCCGCAGCAGCCTGCCTGGCACTGGCCGCCTGCTCCTCCCCCGCAAAACGGAACCCGCAGGCCGCAGACAGCACCCAAACCGCAACAGACAAAAACGCACAGCTCCGCAAAACGATCGACAGTATTGTCACCCAAACGGATGGCAAAGTAGGCGTGTCCATCCTGAACCTGGATACCCGCGATACGCTGACGCTGAACGACACCGCACATTTCCCCATGCAGAGCGCCTACAAATTCCCCATTGCCATGGCGGTGCTGAAACAGGTGGATGAAGGCAAGCTGAAGCCGGACCACCAGGTATTCATCGATAAAAAATATTATTACAAAACACACAGCCCCCTGCGCGATTCCATCCCCAACGGGAATGTGAACGTGCCGCTGAACCGCCTGGTAAGCCTGATGGTATCCCTCAGCGACAATGTGGCCTGCGATGTGCTGCTCGACCTTATTGGCGGCGAAGCGGTGGCAAACGATTACATACACAGCCTCGGCGTAACCGATATCGCGATCGTAGCCAGCGAGAAAAAAATGGCCGCCGCCTGGGACGTTCAGTTTACCAACTGGGCCCGGCCTTCAGCATACACCCAGCTGCTGGATATCCTGAACAAAGGCACAGCCCTGTCCAAAACCAGCAACGACTTTCTCTGGAAAACCATGCTGGAAACCAGCACAGGCCCGAACCGCATCCGCGGGCTGCTGCCGAAGGAATTGCAGGTGGCCCATAAAACCGGTACTTCCGGCGTAACGCCCGACGGGCTGGCCGCAGCCACCAACGATGTAGGTATCATCTTCCTTCCGAACGGGCAGAAGCTGGCCATCGCCGTATTCGTATCCCTTTCCCATGCAGATGAGGCCACCCGCGATAAAGTGATCGCCCAGATCACCAAAGGGGCGTATGATCATGCATTAAGCGCCGGGAATTAAAGTGTAAAACTCTCCTGTTGAACATAATTGAGAAAGCCGGTATCCTGCCGGCTTTTTTATGTACGGGCATATCGTTAAAATACTGTACCCCGGCTGCATCCGGCTGCCGTATCCGATGCAGATCAATATAGATAGAATTACTTTTGCCGGTAAAAGAAAAGCCACCCCGCTTCCGGGATGGCTAAGATATCTCTGAGGTTTTTCAATACGCTAGATGAAACCCAGGTGCTCATACTGCTTTTGCAGGATCGCCTGATCGTCCGCTCCCAGCCACTTCTTCAGCAGGGTGGCATACACGTTCTTGAAATCCACTTTATACTGCAGGTCGCCTTCGTTGAGGTTCGCCAGGTCAGGGCCTTCGTTGAGGATGCCTTTCTGCTGCAAGCCGCCGCCGATCAGGAACATGTTGTTCGCCGTGCCGTGGTCCGTGCCGCCGCTGGCGTTCTGGCCCACGCGCCGCCCGAATTCAGAGAAGGTCATCACGAGCACGTCCTGAAAGCGGTTATTCTTCTTCAGGTCGGTGGTAAATGAGCCCAGGGCGTCGCTCAGCTGCTCGAAAAGGCGCTGTTGCTGGCCCTGCTGGCCCACGTGCGTATCGAAACTGCCGTGGCTCACGTAATACACGCTGGTATTGATGTCTGTCATGATCAGCTCCGCGATCGTTTTCATATTGCGGCCCAGGTCCGTGTTCGGGTATTGCTCTTTGCTCTTGAACGTTTTGAACTGCTGCTGGATGTACGATGCGGAAGAGATCGTTTCGGCCATGGTCTTGTACAGGTAATCCACGTTGTGATGCTCGTCGTCGTGTTTTTGTTTGGCCAGCAGCTCTTTGAAGTACTTGTCGTTGCTGGCGCCGAAGAGCCGCTGTGGATCCGTCAGCGCAAGGCCTTTCACGGCTTCTCCTTTCAGCGCAAGGCTGAGCGTATCGTCTATTTCGAGGGCTTGCGTGGGCTTGTCGCAGCCTTTGCATTGCGCATCCAGGTAGCGGCCGAGCCAGCCGGTGCCCCAGTAATCGCGGGAGTCGCTGGCGCTCTGCCAGATGTCCATGGAGCGGAAATGCGAACGGTCGGGGTTCGGATACCCCACACTGTTCAGGACGCCCAGCGAACCGTCGTCGTAAAGGGCTTTGAAGCTTTTAAGCGCGGGATGTATGCCCAGCTCGTCGTTGAGCGCGAGCGCGGCTTCGCGTTTGATGCCCAGCTGCGGGCGCAGTTTGTAATAAATATCGTTACGGTAAGGGATCACGGTGTTCAGGCCGTCGTTGCCGCCCGAAAGCTGCACTACCACGAGCACTTTGTTGCCCGGGGGCACCAGCTGCCCCTGCTCCATCGCTTTCAGGAATTTCGGCAGCATAAGGCTG
>CBFHAF010000771.1:0-2496 GCA_965653435.1 uncultured Chitinophaga sp. | reverse complement strand
ACAGTAAAAGGGATACACACCGGGTTTGGTCGCAACGAATTTCAGTGTATTGGTTTCGCCGGGCATGATCAGCAGCTCGGCGTTAGGCGCGTGTTTGATGGCAAAACCGTGTGGGATGTCCCAGTCCTGTTCCAGGTTCGTGACATGAAAATATACCTCATCGCCTACCTGTACGCCTTCGATGTTATCCGGCGTGAGGTGGGAGCGGATGGCGGTCATGTATACGTGTACAACGTTTCCTTCGCGCACCACTTTGGAGAACTTTTCTCCTTTGGCGGCATAGGGATGGGTGTTCTTATTGATATCGAAGAATTTTACGCTCTGGCTCCGGATCTTATCGGCGGGAATGGCCTGTGCATAGTGCGGTTCCCCGATGGTCGGGTAGTCCAGCAGCAGCTGCATCTTGTCCCCGTCGATGGAATAGAGCTGGGCGCTTTGCGCCAGTTCAGGCCCGGTGGGCAGGTAACGGTCTTTCGTGATCTTGTTGTAAGCCACCACGTATTTGCCGTAGGGTTTTTTTGTATCTCCTCCGGGCACCATCAGGTGGCCGATGGAGTAGTAGGTCGGCACGCGGTCCAGCACTTTCAGGTCTTTTACGCTCCATTTCACGATCTCGGAGGAAACGAAAAACGACGTATAGGCGTTGCCTTTGTCATCAAATTCCGTATGCAAAGGTCCCAGCCCCGGTTTCTGCACTTCGCCGTGGAGGGCGGCTTCGTATTTTACGACTGGGATGCCGTTGTATTCGCCGTCGAACGTTTTGTTTTCAATGGCTTTGATGAATTTCTGGAAAGAGAATACGGGGATCAGCGCCGCGAGTTTTCCGCTGCCGACAATAAATTCGCCGGAAGGGTCCACATCGCATCCGTGCGGGGATTTGGGGCATGGAATGAGGTAAACGATATCTTTCAGCTCTTCCGGGTTTAGTGTCAGCACTTCACGGATGATGTCGGAGGTGGCGGTATGGTTTTCTTCGTTGTAAGTGTTGTGGTAATATTCCGCGGCCATTTTTTTCGCTTTCCCGCTTTTCACATATTCTTCCGCTTTCTTCCAGTTGACGGCTACGATGAAGTCTTTATCCTTTTGGGAGGCGTTCACTTCCAGGAGGGTGCTGGCCTGCTCGGTATTGTAGGTGGAGAAAAAGAACCATCCGTGTGAAGGGCCTTTGCCGGCGCGGCTCAGGTCCAGGTCCATGCCGGGCAGGATGATCTGGAAGCTTACGCTCATGTTCCCGGTGTTTTTGTCTACACTGATGAAGGAAGCGGTGCTTTTGAAGTTCTTTTTAAAAGAAGCGTTGTCCAGCGCAGATTCCTGGTTGCCCACCGGCACGGCGAAGCGGGTTCCGGCGATCACGTATTCCGTATTTTCCGTCAGGAAGGGGGAGGAGTGGTTGCCGCCGCTGTTGGGCAGCTCGATGATCTCCATGGTCTTGAACGTTTTCAGGTCTATGCGGCCAACGCGGGGCGTATTATTGGCGTTAGCGAACAGCCAGCGGCCGTCGTGCTCGCCATTGGTCTGCGAGAGCGCGAGATGGTGCTGATCGTCCCAGGGAACAAAGCCGGATGAGGTCTGCAGCATGGGTTTGCTTTCCTCGCTGTAGCCGTAGCCGTTCTCCGGGTTGACGGAGAATACGGGGATCACCTTCAGCAGGCGCCCGGAAGGGAGGCCGTATACGGATACCTGGCCGTTGAACCCGCCCGAAACAAAATTATACAGTTCGTCGTACTTGCCGGGCGCAACATAGGTACGTTCCGCTGCATTGCCGCTCACCGCAGACTCGGTGCTCTTCATCTTGCAGCTTTGTACGGCGGCAACGGCGGCCAGCGTGATAAATAAGAATGAAATTTTCATAATAATGAGATTATAAGAGGATTAAAACCAATTATTTTTTGCCGTCGTTCCTGCGCATGAATTCCAGCACAGCCCGGGCTTCTTCATCCGTCAGGTTCTGGTTGGGCATTCTGACCATGCAGAGCTCCAGCATGGCCTGCGCTTCCGGATCTTTCTGGAGCATTTCATCCACATTTGTGATGAAGTTCATGATCCATTCCGGCGTTCTCCGGTCGGTTACGCCTTTCCAGCCGGGGCCTACCAGCTTTTCGCCGGTGAGCTTGTGGCAGGATGTGCATTTTACATCGGCTATTTCCTGCCCCTTTTTCACCATGGCTTCGTCCAGCGGATGGGTGAGCTTCACATCCCTGAATTTCCCGATGCCTTTAGGATCGGCATCTGCAGGTTTGTCTGCAACAAGCGTGTTGTCAGTGGCCGTCCCGGGCGAATTGGAAGTTTCTTTTCCCGATTGCTCGCTGCTTCCGCCGCAACCGGCGAGTGCAAAAAGCATGGCAGCAGAGAAGATGATGAGGTATCTGAGATTTTTCATAACAAATCGCTTTTCAAATAATTTATCCAAAGATCGTGGCAGTTTAATGCGCCCCGTATGATAGCGGTCAACGGAAATGATGACAGTCATCAGCGCCGCCGTATGCTGCAGCTGTC
>CBFHAF010000770.1:0-2497 GCA_965653435.1 uncultured Chitinophaga sp. | reverse complement strand
GAAGCTGTTGCCGTCGTTAACGGTCCGGGGTATGAAAAGATCACGGAAGTTCTGCCCGTAATCGATGGAGAAACGGGAGTTGAATGTAAGGCCGGTTGCGAGCGTATAGCTGAGGTTGTTCAGCACGCGGATATTCGTGTTGCGGTTGCGGTCCCGGCCATTTTCCAGGTACCCGTAGTATTCGTCCAGCAAAGCTTTGTTGGGCGAAGGCGGCCTTTCGAGGTTGAGGATATAATCCTCATCGCCCATACGGTCGCGCAATGAGTTGTTGCGTTTGCGGTTGATCATGCCGGCATTGATGAAAGTGCTCCATTCCAGGCGCTTTACGGGTGTTACATTGATCCCGAAGTTCACGCTGTACCTTTGCATGGAAGTTTTGTCCGCACTTTGCTGCGATGCTTCGCCGACGCTGAAGCGGAAGCTTGCCAGCCTGTTGCCGCCGCTCACGGCCGCCTGCAGGCCGGTGGTCCAGCCATAACGGTAATACGATTCGTCCCAGTCCGCATTCCCGTAATACTGCGCATTGGTGGAGTCCGCCAGGTAAGCGGGAAAGCTGCGGTATTGCTCCGCGGTGGCGTATTTGTCGTAAAAGGGAAGGCGGAAGTCGCGTTCCCAGCGGCCATTGATAACGTTGGCCACCGGCTTCATCATGATACCGGCATAGCCGTTAACTTCCACCTTAAGCTCGCCTGTGCGCGGGCCGCGGGTGCTGATACTTACCACACCGTTGCTGGCGAACGGCCCGTACCGCGCACTGGCGGCAAAGTCTTTCAGCACTTCCACCTTGTACATATCGTTCACGTCCAGGAACACCAGCGGGTCTATTTCAGATCCCAGGCGGTTAAAATCGAAACGCTGGATGTCGTATGCAAAGGCATGATCGTTCATCAGCGGAACGCCGTCTACCACGTACAGCGGCTGCGCCCCGAAGAGGTCGCCGCTCTTAAGCAGAAGGCCGGAAGCGCCGCGGATGAACAGGGCGCTGCGTTTCCCGGGCTCGGCGCTGGGGATCCTCACATCTGCGCCGGCGGCCCTGCCCAGCAACATCTGGTGAAGACTGTTGTAGGGAAGCTTTTTCACCTCGCCGAGATTCAGCGTAGAGACGGCACCGTTAGTACCCAGCATCATTTCGTTGTAACGCAGGTAACCGATGGTGTCCCTTGCTGAAATTGCCAGCTGCTTCAGCCTGTCCGTGGCTTCGTTGCCGCTGGAGGCAGCAGCGGCGGGAGGTTTTTTGTAGATCTTTTGCTGCGCGGCGGCGGCTGTTCCCAGCGATATCAGGCAGAGAACCAGCACCAGCTTTTTGCGCGGGCGTGGGTAGATATAATTCATAATCATGGATTGTTATAGTCATGGCATACCCTTTCCCGCAACTGCATTGAGTTGCGGGCACAACACGTTTTCACCTGCCCGGGATATTGGCAGGCATAGCTTCCCCATTCAGCAGATGTATCGCAAAAGCAGTATTGCGGCAGGTTTCCCGGTAAAGGAAGCTGCGCACGCTGACTTAGCAATCGATTGCTGTCTGGGACGGATGTTGATTAGAACCTGTTGTTGTTCCGAGGTTTACAAAAAAATTCCGGCTATAGGGTCATACAAATCACGCATAGGTTAGGCCTTAATATGCTTCTCAACTGAGCCGGAATATGATCTGTTCTAGGGAATGGTTCGCTCTGCAAAATCGTTTTAGTAAATACTTTTCATGTAACCGTGGTTTATTTTAAAATAAAAAAAATGAGAATTTTCAGTTCGTCTGCGTTAGGTCCGGGTATCTTATACCCGAGTATGCTGAGGTATGTTGAAGGGGAAAGATACACCGCATAAAAATTACCGTCAAGTACACCCCCTGCTTTTCATACAAATTAAACAGCTATTGCAAAAAGAACATCAATGAACCGCAAAATCGTACATTCAAAAATCTTTTCACCGTTTAAAACTATTAATTATGCTTAAACACGCACATTATTTCTGTGTTAAGCGGAAGGCATAAGGGCCCGGCGGGAAGCAGGCAGCGAGAAAAAAAGCGCAGCTTGTCCGGATTCTGAATGCTGACGGTACTATATTTAAAAAACAGACACACCATGAAAAAATTCCTGTTATTGATCCGGGAAGACCTGGAGCGCGTGAAGAACATGACCGAAGCCGAGATCCAGGCGGATATTGCGAAGATGACCAGCTGGGCCGAGCAGCTGGCCGGCTCCGGCGCCCTGCTGGGCGGGGAACCGCTGGAGGCGGACGTACGTTATGTAAAGAAAGCACATATCGCTACGGACGGGCCTTTCGCCGAATCGCGCGAGAGCGTTACCGGGTACATGCTCATACAGGCGGAAACCCTCGAGGAAGCCGCCGCCATGGCAGCCACCTGCCCTTCCGTGATCGACGAAGAAATAGCAATAGAAGTAAGACCTTTGATGGTGCATGAGTGAACATGATGCAATGCAATTGACCGGGCTCCTGCAGCAGCTCTACCACACACAATTCGGGAAAATGGTGAGCC
>CBFHAF010000769.1:0-2500 GCA_965653435.1 uncultured Chitinophaga sp. | reverse complement strand
AGCAGGTCCGTGGAAGCGTTGCCGAAGCGGACGCGGGTAAGGCCGTTGATAATCGTATGTTCCGGAACGCCGTAGGGGATGCATTCCAGGTGCCCGCCTTCCTTTTCCACCAGCTTGCGGAGGGTTTCGTCGGTCTGGTTATAGATCAGCCTGCCGCCCGGTTCCATGGTGCGGATGAAGATGGCGAATTGTTCAAGGTAGTTGTCGAAAGTGGGGAATACATTGATATGGTCCCATGCGATGCCGCTTAAAACGGCGATATGGGGGTGCAGGAAATGGAATTTAGGCCTTTTTTCCAGCACGGAGGCGGGGTATTCGTCTGCCTCGCACACAATCAGCGGGGCATCCGTAACGTTTACGGACTGGGCAAAACCTTCCAGCCGGGCGCCTACGAGGTAATCGAACCGGCGGCTGCACTGCTGCAGCACATGCATGATCATGGAGGTGATGGTGGTTTTACCGTGGCTTCCGCCTATGGCAACCCGGGTCTTATCCCGGCTTTCCTGGTAAATGTATTCCGGGAAGGAGTAGATCTTCAGGTTCAGCTCGCGGGCGCGGAGCAGCTCCGGGTTGTCCGCCCGGGCGTGCATGCCCAGTATTACGGCGTCCAGGCCGGGGGTGATGCGTTCCGCATCCCAGCCCAGCGCGTCGGGGAGGATGCCGGCCTGGGCCAGGTTGGTGCGGGAGGGCTCGAATATCTCGTCGTCGCTGCCGGTCACCTGGTAGCCTTTATTCCGCAGGGCGATGGCGAGTTGGTGCATTACGCTGCCGCCTATCGCAATAAAATGTACTTTTGCCATGCTTATCAGGTCCTTGTGTGCTAACTTTGAGCCTGATAACGGGCCGTTAACAGCACATAGGATTGTTTTTTTTAATATAAAGTATATATTTGCAAAATAACGTCACAAAACACGAATCACAAAGTTCTACAATCCAAGCCTATGAAATTTCGTTTATTTACTAAAAAGCAGACTATGAAATCAGGACGCCGTATTTTCGGTATTGTATGTTTGATGGCGGTATGCGCCGCCATGTTTTCTTCCTGCGCCTCCCAGAAGCTGGGCTGCCCTATGAAGATCACCAAGGTACAACATGTAAAAGACAAAAACTGTTAGGATTATTATTATGTGGATCGCATTGGAAAGTGAAGAGCAATTGGCGGCGATACAGTCGCGTTCTTTCGAGCAACCGGTAGTTATATTCAAGCACAGCACCCGTTGCTCCACCAGCAGCATGATCAAGAGCCGGCTGGAGCGGAGCGATACCCCTGAGGGGATCGGGTTCTATTACCTCGACCTGATCAGGTACCGTTCCATCAGCAACCGTGTGGCGGAGATATTCGGCGTGGAGCATGAATCGCCGCAGGTGCTGCTGATACGCGACGGGAAATGCGTGTACGACGAGAGTCATATGGCGATACGGATGGAGGAACTTGCTGAGATGAGCTGATAAGACATTAAACTGAATAGAAGCCCTGTTGAAAAGTATTTTACTTCTCAACAGGGCTTTGTTTTTTGTAGCTTTGCGGGTATGGACAATCATCATCGTATAGTAGTAGCGGTTACAGGGGCGAGCGGTTCCATTTACGCCCGGCAGCTGCTGGGCAAGCTGGCAGCGCTGAAAGACCAGGTGGAGAAGGTGGCGGTTGTTATGACGGAGAATGCGAGGACAGTCTGGAGGACCGAGCTGGAAGACGAAGGGTTCAACAACCTGCCGTTCCCGGTGTTTTCGCAGAACGATTTTCACGCGCCGTTTGCTTCCGGCAGCGGGCGTTACAATACCATGATCATCTGCCCGTGTTCCATGGGCACGCTGGGGCGGATAGCGGGCGGCATTTCCAACGACCTGATCACGCGGGCGGCGGATGTGGTGCTGAAAGAGCGGCGCAGGCTGATCTGCGTGCTGCGGGATACGCCTTACAACCTGGTGCATATCCGGAATATGCAGACGGTAACGGAAGCCGGCGGGATCATTTGCCCGGCCACGCCCTCTTTTTACAGCCTGCCCCGCAATATAGAAGAAGTGGCGGCAACGGTAACGGACCGGGTGATCGACCTGGCCGGCCTTCAGCAGGATACTTTCCGCTGGGGGGAATAAGCTCATTACTACAAACCCGAATATGAAAATAGCGATCATCAACGGCCCGAACCTGAACCTCCTGGGTAAACGGGAGCCGGAAGTTTACGGCAGCCAGACATTCGAGCAATACCTGGAAACATTAAAGACGGAATTCCCGCAGGTGGAGTTTGCCTATTACCAGAGCAATGTGGAAGGGGAGATCGTGAATCACCTGCATCATGTGGGATTTGATCACGACGGCATCCTGATGAACGCGGGAGCCTACACGCATACTTCCGTGGCTATCCGCGATGCGGTGGCGGGCATTAAAACGCCGGTGGTGGAGGTGCATATCAGCAATATCTATGCGCGGGAGGAATTCCGGCATACTTCGCTGACGGCGGCGAAGGCGGTGGGGGTGATCTGCGGGCTGGGGCTGAAG
>CBFHAF010000768.1:0-2505 GCA_965653435.1 uncultured Chitinophaga sp. | reverse complement strand
GCCTCCAAATATTACTAAATTAGTTGATTGTTAACAGCCGCTACGGCTGTGATCTTATAAACAAAAGATGTTCAAACAGTATATAGGCTGGAAGTTTACATTGGTGGCGGTGGCAGTGGTCATTATTGTGGCCACTATCTGGTTTGTGAACAACCTTTCTGAAAAGATACAGCACGAAGAAGCAAAAAATGTGGCCACCTGGGTGGAAGCCAACCGCGAAGTGCTGCAGGCTTCCGAAGATGCAAATATCAACCTCGCCTCGGTAATTGTTACCACCAATACGACCATCCCGCTTATTCTCACAGACGATCTGGGCAGGATCATCGACACCCGGAATATGGATTCCGCAAAGCTGGCGAACGATACCGCTTATTTCGGCCGGCAGCTTGCCGCGTTCAAAAAGCAGCATCCGCCGTTTATCATGGCGATAGACGCGAAAACGAACTATTACATCTATTACGGCGATTCCCTCATCCTGAAACAGGTGCGGTATTACCCGTACATCCAGCTGCTGGTGGTGGCTTTGTTCATCGGCATCGTGCTGTTCGCCCTCTCCTCTACCAACAGGGCCACGCAGAACCTGGTGTGGGTGGGCATGGCGAAGGAAACGGCGCACCAGCTGGGCACCCCGCTGTCGTCTATGGAAGCATGGCTGGAAATATTGAAAGACAAGGAAGAAAGCCTGGCTATCGCCACGGAGCTTGGGAAGGACGTTGACCGGCTGAAGCTGATCAGCGAACGGTTCTCGAAAATAGGCAGCGTGCCCGTGCTGGAGGAGCATAACGTGGTGGAGCAGGTAGCCAGTATGGTGGCCTATATCCGGAAACGGGCGCCCCAGAAAGTGCGTTTCACGCTGCAAACGGCGGAGCAGGAAGTATCGGCCATGATCTCCCCGCCGCTGTTCGACTGGGTGGTGGAAAACCTGCTGAAAAACGCGCTGGACGCGATGGAAGGGAAGGGAGACATCACCGTCATGATCGAAAATCATCCTACGTACATTACGATAGACGTGACGGACACCGGCAAGGGCATACCCAAAAGCCTTCAGGACAAGGTGTTCAACCCCGGTTTCAGCACCAAAAAGAGGGGCTGGGGGCTGGGCCTTTCGCTGGCCAAACGGATCATCCAGGAGTACCATAAGGGCCGGCTGACGGTCAAATGGAGCGAGGTGAACAAGGGGACCACGTTCAGGATCCTGCTCCGGAAATAAATTTATTTGCTTATTATCAAAAAGGCTTTATTTTTGCAACCCACAAACAAGCGCGGAGGTGGCGAAATTGGTAGACGCGCTACTTTGAGGTGGTAGTGCCTGAAAGGGCTTGGGAGTTCGAATCTCCTCCTCCGCACCACTCACGAGACAAACAGGATCTTCCCGTTTGTCTCGTTTTATTTTTGGCGGAAGCCATGTACAGTACAAATATTTGAATCCACAGCCCTTCTCCAGACAACCAATGTCAGGCTTGTTTTTTTACAGGCTTACCATCCACCTTCCCCGAGGTTGTCGAAATTTTCTATCTGCGAAAGTTTGGCCAGGCCTTCCAGGGAAATATCGTTCCATTTTTCCTCGAATACCTCATCTCCACCTTCTGCGGAAACGTTGGTGTTGACCCGCTCCATTCGTCTTTTGGTTAAAAAATTAATACTTACCTGCCGGTCGGTCCTCGGGCCGGTATTGTTGCTCGCATCATAGCCGATAAGTTCAAAGTCGGATCCCCGGAGCCGGAACGTGTATTTCCAGTAGCCGTACCGGCCATGCCGGTAATGTACGTACAGCTTGTTGCGGCCGATCTCAACGGAAAGTTCAGGTGCAAAATATACCCCGCCATTCTCGTTTTCGGAGGAAAAACAGTTCAGGTTTTCCGTCACTTTTTTAAACTGCCCGTTCGTTCCTAAAAACACGATCAACCCGCGGCGGTTCTTATCCAACGTCTTGCCATCTCCGTCCTTTTCCAACCGGTCCTTTAAGGTTGCTTTCACTATCAGAACGCTGTCCGCGATCCCGTCATTATTCAGATCGCCTCCGATGCGGTCGGTAATTCTGTATCCTTTCGGTACCGGGAGGGCCGTAGTGGTTGCCATTCGTGAGGCAGGGCCCCCGGTCGCCTGGCAGATGCTGCTGCCAGCGGCTAAATGGGTAAAGAGTATCAGGCTTATTGATAAAAAGTATTTTATCATTGTTACGGGAGATTTAACAGGCATCAATGTGAACATCGTCAAAAGCTAAGATCAGTTTATTTCCTCAACGCTGATGTCTTCCAGTTGGTAGGAATCATCAAGCTGGCAATATATTTCCATATCAGGATACTCTTTTTTTGCTTCAAGGACCATTACCACCGCATTGTCAGGATAGAAACTCATGCGTAAGATGCGCAGTGAAGTTTCAAGATCGGTATAGTCGCTGTCTGAAGGTTGATAATCTGAGCCCCCGTAGGCGGCATCCGTCAGTTCCCGGGCGATTTCTTTTTTCAATGCAGCAATGGTCTCCGCGCTTAGCCCGCGTGCCCA
>CBFHAF010000767.1:0-2519 GCA_965653435.1 uncultured Chitinophaga sp. | reverse complement strand
ATATCTTCAAAACCTGCTGTTTCAGCCGTAAGGCCGGGAGGGAGATTGTCCAGCGCCGCACGCAGCAGCGCCGTGTTATAAGAACCTTTTCTAAGACTGCCGGAAATGCCAACAATGTGAACGGGTGTACTCATATTAGTCGATTGAGCCTTTCAACCCCGCAAAAATAGGCACAAAAATGTGATAGGAAAAGTTGAAACAACTGCATAAATTACAGTATTAATCCCCCAAACCATGAAAAAAGGCATTTTCCTCCTGCATTACATTCCCTGCACCTATTTCATTATCTGTTCCCTTTGTATATTATGGAATGCTGATATGATCAATTTCCTCGGCCTCACCCTCCTGCTGCTCTTTTCGGGGCTTCTGTTCTTCAGGCGCGCTGCATTCCGCATGTCCGTAGGCGGGCTGATGCTCGTTGCGAGCTTTTATTTCCTGCTGGCCCTGATAGACGAAGCCGGCGACGTACGCGATGCCGGGCGGGACGCTGGCATGCTGCTGGGCTGGGGCGGCAGCCTCATCGGCCTTTCCGCCCTCATGTCCATCCTCCTCATCCTGCCGCTGAATATGCCGCAGAAAGCGGCCGTATACCAGCGGAAATAGTTTTGCAAACCCCGGGATTTATTATCTTGTACGGGTTATGAAGAAATTACTGCTCCTTTGTCTTCTCGTTTCAGCCGCAACGGCGGTATCCGCGCAACAGAAAAAAACGCGTCCTTACCTGAACCACCTGGCGCTGTATGTGCAGGATCTCGAAAAAGCCACCGTGTTCTACCGCGACTTCCTGGGCCTGGATACGATTCCCGAGCCTTTCCACGATGGCAAGCACACCTGGTTTTCCGTGGGCCCTGCCAGCCATCTTCACCTTATCGCGGGCGCAAAAGCGCCCTACACCGGCGACCGGAACTCCCATATCTGCTTTAGCGTGCCTTCCGTGGAGGAATTCATCAGCCGGCTGAAAAAAGCGGGCATGACCTTTATTAACTGGGCGGGAGAAAAAGAAAAGATCACCGTGCGGGTAGACGGCGTGAAACAAATTTACCTCCAGGACCCTGACGGGTATTGGATCGAGGTGAATGATGCGACGAAATGATCAGAACATCTCCTCCCGCTTCCGGGCCCTCTCGCTGTAGTTTCACAGGCAGAGAGGATATCCATTATTTACTATACTTTTTTCAGCACATATTTATGCGGCACCGGCTTCAGCAGCACCGGCAGGGAATCCAGTGAAGACTGCCATTCCCGGCGGATCTCCGCTTCCTTCGGCTTTTGTTCCACGTAGCCGGTGAGCAGCTTCTTCGCATAGTCGGTATCGGGCTTTTTCGCGAAGCCGGTGTCATAGTAATTTTTCACCACTTCCAGGTTTTCCCTGCCCGGCAGTGTGTTAATAAAGCGGTATTCCACCAGTCGTATCTGGCGCAGCTGCCCTTCCAGCCGCCAGCTGTTCTGCAGCAAGGCCTGCACTTTCTTCGCCTGCTGGTATTGCGGCGTTTTGGTGATCAGCGAGAGGTTCAGCCCCCTCTCCAGCTCCCCGGAAAAATAGGTCCCTATTTCCACACCGTCTATCGAAAGCACGTAGTTGCCGGGTTTCAGGAAATTGAACCGCAGCACTTCGCGGTTAAAATTCTCCGTGAACGGCGCCAGCTCCAGCGCAAAAGCCTGGTCGTCGCGCAGGGGGAAAGGCAGCGCCTGCTCTTCTGCGGTGAAGGTAACCGTATTGCCGTCGCGCACCAGGTTCGTGATCTTAGCCTGCTGCGCTTTTTCCTGGCTCGACTTCGTATCCCGGTCCGCAACGATCGTCGCTACGATGGGCGATGATTTGAATGTTTTCAGGAACTCCCAGGCCATCAGCAGGTGGCCCACCGGGCCGGGATGTACCCGGTCTTTCCCGATCACCGTGGCGGTGGAGTCCGTTCGCTGCACTTCAGCGTTGATGGTGCTGAGCGAGGTCCAGTAGTCCACCACGGGAACCTTGTATTTTGTAGCAAATTCGCGGATATAGCCGGCGCAGGCCTTCAGCGCGTCGTTCGCGCCGTAAAGATTGCTGGTGGCCATTTTAGAGGTCTGGTCGTAAATGGAAGGCGTTTGCAGCACTACTTTTATGCCTTTGGACTGGAAGATGCGGATGATGCTGTCCAGGTTCTTTTTATAGGTAACAAGCGCCTGCTGCTGCTGTTCCCTGATGCCCGGTTCATTCACCCGTTTGGCGTCGTACAGCGGGCGGTTCACGTCGTTCATGCCGATCATGATAACCGCCCAGGTGGGCTTGTGCACGAGTATATCTTCGTCCATGCGGTTGATGATGCCTTTCGTTACATCCCCGGAAATGCCGCAGTTGAAAAAGGTGACGCCCAGTTGCGGGTAACGCGTGGTGTACCATAGGGCAACGTTATGCCAGTAGTCCCCGTTGTGGGTGATGCTGTTGCCGACAAAACAGACCCGGTCGCCCTTTTTGAAAAGCTGGGCGGAAGCGGTGAAACTGGCAATAAAAAGACAGGCAATAATAATAAAGGAACGCA
>CBFHAF010000766.1:0-2521 GCA_965653435.1 uncultured Chitinophaga sp. | reverse complement strand
TTGTTCTATTTCCTGGAAGTACATTTCCCCGGCTTTTTCCCGCACGCCAAGATGCAGGCTGTGCTTATCGGGGAAGTAGTAGTATAAGGAAGCCTTGGAGCAATGCAGGTCATCGGCGATCTCGTTCATGGTGGTCTTGGACGCACCATAATGAGTGAACCGTTTCAGAGCCGCCTCAATGATCCGCTCGCGCATTTCGTCTCTGTTTTCTGTGTGCATTAACTTTCTGACTTTTTTAGTTATAAAGTCAAAATTAGAACAAGTTTTGAATATTGGTAAGCATGGTTGACCATTTAACGGATTTTTAACTATTTTTTGACGGAGGGAGGCTTCAGGGTTTTCCGGGTTTCGGAGGACTGAAAGTCAAAACCTTAATAAATGAGGAAAATGGGCCAAATATTCAATATCAATTGAAAAACAATCATTTGAGAAAAATGACATTATTTTATATGCATTGTACACAAATGATTCCCGAAAAAGTTACGCTCAAAATAAAATGTGTAAAAACATCATTAATATGATTTTAGGCTGATCATTGCGCTCATAACTGTTTTGGAACCGGGGTATTGCCGGAAAAACAAACCGTCGCTATAAGCTTAATAATCAATCGATATTTTTGGGGGATTCCCGTAAGTAACCTGCGCCGGCTGCGAAAAACGCGTCATTGCGGAGCAGTGGGATTTATGCAGGAGCCGCGAAGAAGCGTTCTCCGGATATTGGGGCATCTCAATTCGAGGCAGGAGATTGCTTCGTCGCTCGCCGCTTTGGGCTCTGCTGCTCCTCGCCTTGACGTTTTTTCATCGCAGCCTTAGTCAGCTTTCCTGAACCGAAATAAAAAAAGGCGCTCCTCCCGGAACGCCTCCTTTATATATGATCTCTTCAAAACCTATTGCAGTTTCTCCAGCGCCGCTTTCAGGGCTGCCAGCATCGCCGGGATCTCTTCCTTCACGCAGGTGCCCACGCTCAGGCGGTACCAGGGGGAGTTTTTCGCGGAACCGAATGCATAGAACGGTACCACAGCCAGTTTCGCTTCGTCCAGGATATAAGAAGTAACGGCGCCCTGGTCTTCCAGCACTTTACCATCGGCCGTCTTTTTACCCGTGAGGTCCAGCTTGATGGTAAGGTAAATAGCCGCCTGCGGTGCAATGGCGTCTACTTTATGACCGGCTTTTTTCAGCGCGTCGAAGCCTTCGTAAATTTTTACGAGCCTTTCTTCCACCTCGCCTTTGAAATGTTTCAGGTATTTATCCACAGCATCTTTCTGCACCAGGTATTTGGCGGCAGCTTTCTGCTCGGCCATGGGGCTCCATGCGCCCACGTGAGAAAGGATGGCCTTCATTTTGGTCATCACGTGCTTGGGCCCCAGCGCCCAGCCAACGCGTACGCCGGTACCGGCAAACGCTTTGCTCATCCCGTCTATGAACACGGTGTAGTCCTTCATTTCAGGACGGAGGGAAACCGGGTTGTAGTGATGCGTTTCACCGAAGGTGAGCACCCAGTACATCTGGTCGAACAGCACGTAGAGCGGTTTTTCGCCTGCGCCGCGGCTTTTGTTCTCTGCCAGCACCATGTCGCAGATCTCTTCCAGCTGTTTTTTCCCGAAGGTGGTTCCTGTGGGGTTCTGCGGGGAGCAGAGCGCCAGCAGGGTAGCGTCTTTCAGCAAAGGTTTCAGCTCGGCTGCGGTAGGCATGAAGTCGTTTTCCGCTTTGGCTTCCAGCACCACGTGCGCTCCTTCCAGGAAGTGGGTGTAGTGGTTGTTGTTCCAGGAAGGCGTGGCATAGATCACTTTCTCGCCACGGTCAACAATGGTACGGTAAGTTGCGTAGATGATGGGGCGGCCGCCGCAGGAGATCACGATCTCGCTGGCGGGGTCGAAGGTGAGGCCTTCGCGCTCCGCGATGAACTCGCCCACCGCTTTGCGCAGCTCGGCAATACCGTCTGCGGGCGGGTAGTTGGTATATTTATCCCTGTACGCCTGGATGATCTCGTTCTCGAACTCAACCGGGATAGGGAAAACCTTGGGGTCAAAGTCACCGATGGTGAAATTGTAGATCTTTTCACCCTTAGCCTGCTTTTCCTTGATCTCTCCTGCAAGTTTGATAATTTCGGAACCTATCAGCGTTTCGGCTAAATGAGACAGTTTCATAACCCCTGTTTTTTGTTTTTAATGAATGGATTGTTTTTGCGCCCGCAAAACTAACCGATTTATTAATAATTTAAAAGAAATGGCTAATGGTTTCCAATATTTTCAACATTCAGGCCAAAAACCATCATTTCGTTCAAAAACAGGGGAATTTACTGCATTTTCGTCAAGGATTGACTTTTATGCCGATGCCTGCTGCTGTTGCATCCTGATGTGGAAAAGCCGATCTGCATCATTCGCAAAACTTTATATCTTTAACCTTACATTTGCAAACAATTAAGTAACCTTATGAAGTTTATCGTTTCTTCCTCTACTTTATTAAAACAATTGCAACAGATCAGCGGTGTTATCAACTCCAACACGGTATTGCCGATCCTG
>CBFHAF010000765.1:0-2524 GCA_965653435.1 uncultured Chitinophaga sp. | reverse complement strand
CATAGGCATTACAGGAGGCATCGGGTCCGGCAAAACGACCGTTGCAAAGATATTTTCCCTGCTTGGCATCCCCGTTTATTCGGCAGACGATGCGGCTAAAGAGATCATGGTGAACGACCCGCTGCTGGTTTCCCAGATAAAAGCGCACTTCGGTGAGGCGGCTTATTTTGCGGATGGCAGCCTCAACCGCAAGCACATCTCCAATATCGTTTTTGCGGACAAAGAACAGCTGGCCGTGCTCAATTCCCTTGTGCACCCCGCCACCATCCGCGATTCCGAGGCCTGGGCCCGCAGGCAGACCAGCCCCTACGTGCTCAAGGAAGCCGCTCTGATGTACGAAACGGAATCTTTCCATCATGTGGACAAAGTGATCGTGGTATCCGCCCCGCAGGCCATGCGCATCCAGCGGGTGATGAAGCGCGACGGCGTGGACCGCAACGCCGTGCTGGCACGCATGCACAAGCAGCTGGACGAGGCCATCAAGCTCAAGCTGGCCGATTATGTGATCTACAACGACGAGCAGCAGATGGTGATACCCCAGGTGCTCAGCCTGCACCGGCAGCTTTTAAGTTTTTAACTTTTCTTTATCATGCCCGGCCGGGCTTTTAACTTTTCCTTAGAACCGATTGCGGTAGTTTAATGGAATGAATCCCCGCATCCTGGCCCTGGTGGGCGCATCCGTATGCTGCAGCTCCGCCTCCGCGCAGTATCTGAAAAAAGATACGCTCCCTTATCCGCGCTTCCTCGCGCCCGCAAAGGATTCCCTGAAAAGGGACAGCCTGCCGCCCATGCGCGTTTACCAGCTGAAGGAATTTAACGTCCGGCACTTCGACCATTCGGAAGACTCCCTGCTGCTGGCCCGGTTAAATAAAAAGAAATTCAAACTCCTGCTTCCGCCACTGGAAAAACAAAAAGGCATTCCTTACCAGAAAGAGGGGCAGACCCACCACCTGCCCGGAGCCGCCGTGAGCCTGAACGCCATTGCATCGGCATTTTCGTTTAAGAAAAAAGCGCGGGACGAGGCTTTCCGCCGCCGGCTGACGGCCGCCATGGAAGAGCGCGCAGTGGATAAGATGTATAATGCGGACCTGGTGGGCCGCTTCATCCCGCTGACGGGCGACAGCCTTTATGCGTTCGTTGATAAGACCCGTCCCAACGCAGGCTTCCTGGCCGGCATCACCGCCTACGACCTGGGTGTGTACGTTAAAAAGCGGTATAAGGAATACCTGGATACGATGCAGGTGAACTGATACTGATATGCCCAAAAATACGAATGGCGCCCGGTAAGGCGCCATCCATCTATCTTTCAGCGGGCCGTTATTTCAGCTTGCCCCGCCATTCTTTCATTCTTTTCATGCCTTCCTGTATCCGGTCCATGCCGGTAGCGTAGGAAATGCGGATGCATTCAGGCTGCTCGAAGGCCGCGCCGGAAACCACGGTGACGTTTGCTTTGTGAAGCAGGTACATGCAGAGGTCGTCCGCATTGTTCACCCTGCTTTCTTCAAAAGACTTCCCGAAAAACGCGCTTACGTTGGGGAACATGTAAAACGCGCCGTCCGGCTCGTTCACTTTCAGCCCCGGGATGTTTTTGAGCGCATCGTAAATAAATGCGCGCCTTTCGCGGAAGGCGGCCACCATTTCCTTTGCAGTGTCCAGCGGGCCGCGCAGGGCCGTGATGGCGCAGCGCTGCGTGATGGAGCAGGTGGCGGAAGTGAACTGGCTCTGCACCATGTCGCATGCTTTTGCGATCTCCAGCGGGGCGGCCAGGTAGCCGAGGCGCCAGCCGGTCATGGCAAAACCTTTACTGAGGCCGTTGATGATCACCGTACGGTCTTTCAGCGTGCCGAAGCTGGCAATGCTGCTGTGCGGCGCCACATAATTAATGTATTCGTAGATCTCATCCGAGATGATAAATATCTCCGGGTGTTTTTCGAATACTTCAGCCAGGGCTTTCAGCTCTTCGTGGGAATACACGGAGCCGGTGGGATTGCAGGGGGAAGAGAACATGAACAGCCTGGTTTTCGGCGTGATGGACGCTTCCAGCTTTTCAGGCGTGATCTTGTAATTGTCCTCAATACCGCAGGGCACGAATTTCACGACGCCCTGGCAGAGTTTCACCAGTTCGGAATAAGTGACCCAGTAAGGTGTGGGGATGATCACTTCGTCTCCGGGGTTCACAATGCTGAGCACTGCATTGGCGATGCTTTGTTTGGCGCCGGTGCTCACCACGATCTGTTCCGGCGTGTATTCGAGCCCGTTATCACGCTGCAGCTTGTAGGTTACGGCCTGCTTGAGGTCCGCATACCCGGCCACGGGCGTGTAATGGGTATACCCTTCATCGATGGCCTTTTTGGCGGCTTCACGGATGTGTTCGGGCGTATCAAAATCAGGTTCGCCGATACTGAGGTCCACAATGTCAATTCCCTGTGCTTTCAGTTCGCGGCTCAGCTTTGCCATCCTGATGGTTTGCGGCACGGATATCCGTGTTAATCTTTCGGCTAGTTGCATAGACGTTATTTTTTTT
>CBFHAF010000764.1:0-2528 GCA_965653435.1 uncultured Chitinophaga sp. | reverse complement strand
AGTTTTATGCATGTTCTGCTTTCAAACCTACACGAAAATTACGTTATTGCAAAGCGCTAAGAACAGGGCGCGATTTATTGCGTAAATTTACAGGCAAAACGTTGGCGTTATTATGATGGACACGGTATTAATTACGGGCGGCACCGGGCTGGTGGGGCAGGCATTAACGGCTTTACTGCTGGAACGGGGCTACCGGGTAACGGTGCTCACCAGGGGCAGGAAGGATTCCGGCAATCCGAACCTCCGGTATGCACAGTGGGATCCTGCACGCAAAATGCTGGATATCACAGCCCTGCAGGAGGCCGACCATATCGTTCACCTCGCCGGCGCCAACGTGGCCGAAGGCCGCTGGACCAAACAGCGCAAGCAGGAGATCGTGGACAGCCGGGTGGAAAGCGGCAACTTCCTGTTCAGCAGCCTTCGCGAGCACCCCAACAAAGTTAAAAAAGTGATCAGCGCCTCCGCCACCGGCTTCTACGGCGCCTATACCGGCAAACCATTTACGGAGAACGATCCCCCGGCAGGCGATTTCCTGGGCACCACCTGCAAGGCCTGGGAAGACAGTGTGCGGCAAATGGAATCCCTCGGCAAAAAAGTGATCATCCTGCGCACGGGTATTGTGCTCAGCCTGAAAGGCGGGGCCCTGAAAGAGTTTCACCGCCCGGTAAAGCTTGGCTTCGCCACCGTGATGGGCAGCGGCGAGCAGTTTGTAAGCTGGATCCACCTGCAGGACCTGGTGCGCCTGTACCACAATGCCATCGTGAACGACCAGCTGCACGGCATTTACAACGCAGTGGCTCCCCGCCCGGTCACCAACCAGGAGCTGGTGCAGTCGCTGGCACGCGCCGTAAAAGGCAACAGCTTCATCACCATCCATGTACCGGCTTTTGCGCTCAAAGTGGCGCTGGGAGAAATGAGCATTGAAGTGCTGAAAAGCGTGAAGGTCTCTTCTGAAAAAATACAGCAGACAGGCTTTGTGTTCTCCTACCCTGATGTGGACAGCGCCGTGAAACAGATCGTTTCGAATTCCTGAATTTAAGCTCCCAGTGCGGCTTGCAGGGCTTTGGCCTTCAGCAGGCATTCTTCCCATTCTTTTTCCGGGTCGCTGTAAAAGGTAATGGCTGAGCCCGTCTGGAAAGAGATGTACGGGCTTTTTGCATTGTACAGTATGCTGCGTATCACCACGTTGAAATCAAAATCCCCTTCCGGCGTAATGTAGCCGACGGCGCCGGAAAACAGCCCCCGCCTGGTTCTTTCGTATTGTTCGATCAGTTCCATCACCCGCAGCTTGGGCGCGCCTGTCATAGAGCCCATGGGAAAGGCATGTTTGATGGCGTCGGTGAAATGATGTTCCGGGCTTAGTGTAGCCGTTATCGTGGAGATCATGTGGTGCACCTGCGGGAAAGTATAGATGCCGAAGAGCTCTTCCACCTGCACGGAGCCCTGTACGGCGGTTTTGGAGAGGTCGTTGCGCACGAGGTCCACGATCATTACGTTCTCCGACCGTTCTTTCGGGCTGTTGCGGAGCCCCTGCTGCAGCGCTGCGTCCGCCTGTGCATCGGAGGCGCGGCGGGCGGTGCCTTTGATGGGCTGGCTGATGATGGTGTTCCCTTTTTTGCGCAGGAAACGTTCCGGGCTGGAACAGGCCAGGTAGCGGTGGCCGTTGCGGTAAAAAGCGGCGAAAGGCGAAGGGGACAGGGCGTTGAGCCGGAGGAACAGCGCCAGCGGGTCCGGGATGGCCTCGTGGGCGAACTGCTCCCGGCAGAAGTTCACTTCATAACAATCACCTTTGCGTATATGCTCCTGGAGGGCCTTCACGGCGTCCAGGTAGGCCGCACGGTCCAGGTGTGCGCCGAACGCCGTAACGGGGCTGGTATTGGCCGGGGAAGGCATGTTCTGCGCCAGGCAGTCTTCGTATATCCTGCGGGCTTCATTTTCGGTGAGTGTTATGCCGCTGATGGAAAGCTCGTGCTGCCGGAGCGTGAGCAGGTAGCGGGGGCGGAAAAACGCCATATCCGGGAAGCCTATGCCGTCAGGGTTGGCGGAGCTGAGCTTTTCCGTTTCGTTCTTGAGATCGTAGCTGAGATGGCCGAAGAGCCAGCCGGGGTTGGCGGAGTGGAAATCTTTCAGCCTGTGGAACGCAGTGCCGGCGCCGCATTGCAGCACTTCCACCGCGTCTGCGGCCAGCAGTGCTTCAGCGCCGGAACCGGCAAGCCGGTAATCGTTATTGTCCAAAAAACAGCAAATGTTGAACCGGTTACCCCAGCTCAACATTTGCTGTTTGAATGCGCTTATATTTTCAACAGGAAAACTGTATGATAGCACGTTTATGGCTTAGAAATCATCGTCGTCGTCATCATCAAAGCGGTCGTTGAACATGCCCATGTCCTTGAAATCATCATCCAGGTCCAGGTCATCGTCGTCAGCGCCTTTTTTGGTGCTGGGGCGGCCGCGTTTGTTTTTCGGCTTGGGCATGTCGAATTCCTCGAAGTCAGGATCATAGTCTTCGTCTTCTCCTTTCTCCCAGG
>CBFHAF010000763.1:0-2530 GCA_965653435.1 uncultured Chitinophaga sp. | reverse complement strand
GGTGTGTATTGGTTTGAGGTTAAATAATACCAACAGGCTATGTCCTTACAGGGGTTATATGCAGCTAACAAACTTTAAAGACGCAAAAGTAGGGCAGGAGCGGATGCCGGACAAGCGGGATGTTACGGGGAAAATAAAATGCGTAGAAATACGGGAGGGGGGATAATGAGAAAAAAGGGATTTACCGGCAATCCCTTTCCGTTAACCCATCTTACCCATCCGTTAATCCACACCTGCCTTCCTGCTTCGGCCGCCGCATCTTTGTTGCGTTAAATTTTTCACCCCCAAAGCACGACAATGAAAACGTTATTTAAAAAAACACTGTTGGTATCCATAACAGTGATCGCAGCAAGTTCCTGTATCAAGGACAAAGCGCCGAATCCCGTGAAAAAGTTCAACCCTGCAACGTTTAAGGAAGAACTGAAGAAAAACATTTCCAAGCTGGCCGTTACACAACCCCGGGGCTATTCATTCGTGATCAGCCAGAACGGCCGCCTGGAAGACACATGTTCCATGGGTATCGCCGCCTTTTCATCCGCCAAAGGCAGCAGCCCCATGCACCCGGACAAAGAAACGAACGTGGCCAGCGTTACCAAGACGTTCACCGCCGTGGCAGTGATAAAGCTGATGGCAAAGAACGGCATAGAGCTGGACGACCCCATCGGCCAGTGGCTGCCGAAATACTTCAATGCCGTGCAGGCCGTGAAGGATATCACTTTCCGCCAGCTGCTCACGCACCGTTCCGGTATCACCCAGAGCACCGGGAAAATAGAATTCATCAAACAAATGGCGCTCAACGGGCTGGATAATCCCGCCAAACCGAAGGCATACGCGAATATGAACTTCGCCCTCTTCCGTGCAATGATCCCTTACATGATCAACAAAACAGCTGCGCAGCAAATAGAACAGAGCCTGGTGCCCGCGCAAACCGCCACGTTCGAAAACTGGCTGAGCATCCAGTACGTTAAATACCTCCAGGAAAACCTGTTCACGCCCATCGGTATCGGCGAAGCGTTGTGCAAACCCGGCCCCGACTGCGCACAGGCACTCGGAGAAGGCGCCAGCACGGCATCTTATACGCACTTCGACTGGACGCAGGAGTCCGGCGGCGGCGGGTATTACCTTTCCACGATGGAAATGGCGCGCTTCATGGCATTCCTTTGCAATACGGAAACCCTGCTCAGCAAAGAGCAGCGCGAGATGATGGACAAGAACTTCCTGGGCTGGGATACGGAAGACAGCTTCATGACCGGCCACGGGCAGAGCTACGGGAAAGACGGCGCCCTGCAGTGGGGAGCGCCCGGCACGCAAACGCTGGTGGTAAAATACCCCGGGAATATAGAACTCAGCATATCCGTAACCTCCTGGCCGGGCGACGATTTCCGGGACCTGGCAGAGGCAGCGGTATTTGCTTATGACGATAGTTGGGAATAAGGGGAATGCATGCCCCGGAAACCCAATCACAATGGAAATTCAGGCTTGGGCCGTGCGCTGTTTGGGGCGCGCGGCCCTTTTTAATTAATGATGTTCCAAAAGCATGCAGGATTGAGTATACCTGATTTGCAGGAAAAGAATATCTTTCAGTAATGAAAGAAAAGAAATTCAAGTTGGGTAAAGAACAGATCGTTCAGCTGATCCCCAATATGGGCGGGTGTATTGCTACGGACATGATCACCGTGGAGGGCAACAAGGTGGGTTACATGTACCGTGTGGACGCTATCAATGATGTGGACAGCGGCTGGCGTTTTTTCTCCGGTTCAGAAACGCAGGAGTATATCGACATCACCGCTAATTCCGGCGTATATGCGGTAAACACGATCGCCAATTACGACCCTGCGGTCATTCCTTACCTGGAATTGCCCGTGGGCGTGGAGCTGGAACGTATGGCCGGCACCGATGTATTCCAGATCATATCAGGATGACCTTGCTTTATTATTGGAATTATTTGAACCCGTTACAGCAGCTAACATGCAGCTCACACTAAAACACCACCAGCACTTCCCCGGCATTCCCAGTGCCAGCGGCCTCGCTTTTTACGGCGGACACTACTACATTGTGGGCGATGATGCCACCAGGCTCTTCACGCTCAATGCGGACCTCACACCGGCAAACCAGCTGCTGATACCCGGCAGCGATCCTGCCGTAACAGGCCGTATACCCAAACCCGTTAAAAAAGACTGGGAAAGCCTCAGCACCATTCAGATCAATGGCCGTACAGCATTGCTGGCATTGGGCTCCGGCTCGCTGAGCCCTCATAGGAACGCGGCATTGCTGTTTTTCCCCGATACGCAGAACATGGAGATAAAAGACCTCGGGAATTTTTACGGGCAGCTGAATGAAATAGCGCATGAATTGAACATAGAAGCAGCCACAGAAATAGGGGACCATCTGCTGCTGGGTAACCGCGGCCACCTGGGCCGGCCGGAGAACCTGCTGGTGCTCACAGGCACGCAGGAGATCTGGCAACATACCGGGGAATTGCACAGCTGCCGCCTGCAACTGCCGCAAGAAACTGGTTTTTCAGGCATTT
>CBFHAF010000762.1:0-2532 GCA_965653435.1 uncultured Chitinophaga sp. | reverse complement strand
GAAAAATCCCCGTTTCGTAAAATCAAAAACCAACCATTAAAAAAAACGATCAGGAGTAAAATCCTCACAACCAGCGGTTGCCGGTCTTTTGCTCCTTTAATATCTTCCCTTCGTTGGCTGAAGGATAAATCAGTGCAATATATAGCGGATGATTCTTTTCATCGCAAAGATAATGCAGCCATTTATTTATTTGGCTGTGGCGTTGTTCTCAGGTAAGGTTTGATGATCTTATGACCTTTCGGGAACTTGGCCGGAATGTCTTCCGTTTTAACCGCGGGCACTATGATCACGTCTTCCCCGTCTTTCCAGTCTGCCGGCGTGGCCACACTGTAGTTGGCCGTAAGCTGGAGGGAGTCGATCACACGGAGCACTTCATGGAAGTTGCGGCCGGTGGAGGCGGGATAAGTAATGGTCAGTTTCACCTTCTTATCCGGGCCGATCACGAACAGCGAGCGTACGGTAAAGGTTTCCGAAGCATTCGGATGGATCATGCCGTAGAGGTTCGCTACTGTTTTATCTTCGTCGGCGATGATGGGAAAATTCACATCACAGCCCTGTGTTTCATTGATATCGCCGATCCAGCTCTTGTGTTTATCCAGGGGATCCACGCTGAGGGCCAGCACTTTAACGTTGCGTTTGGCAAATTCGCCGTTCAGGAGAGCTGTTTTGCCAAGTTCAGTCGTACAAACAGGTGTGAAATCCGCAGGGTGGGAAAATAATACGCCCCAGCTGTCGCCAAGGTATTCGTAAAAGTCAATTTCTCCAATGGTGGTTTTCGCCTTAAAGTTGGGGGCTGTATCGCCTAATCTTAAACTCATGGTCAGTTCCTGGTTTTGATGGAACCAAAAATACTAATTTCCTACAATTTTTATAGACTTTAAGGTATTTTTTTACAGTTTTTTAATCTTGTTTTAATTCGGCCGGGAAAATGGCCGCGGTATTGTATTCCAGGGACGGCAGGCGGTCGTGTGCCTGCCGGAGCCCTGTTCATACAACAATGGACGAGCGGGGGTTAACAAAAGTCCGGATGGTGGCCGTTCTCTCCCCGGGGGCAATGGGATCAAACGGTGTTTTCAAAATGGGTAACATGGGATAATGGATGATTTCACGGGTAACAAGGATAAATGGATGTTCCTGGTCAACAAAGGGATCAACGGATGCTCTGAAGGGTTAACAATGGTCATGGAGGTTCAAAAGGGTCAATAAATAGTGGTTTTGATGGTTAACAGGGGCCTGTGGGATCAGTCATTTTTAGCGGATTGCTACCAGGCGTAGTACGCCAGGGTATATTTCATATCGTCTTCCAGCTCGGCTTTCATTCTTGCCGAAGCCTCGTCAAATTCAAGTTCCAGGTAGCCCAGGTACAGGGCGTAATGCCCGGCCAACGCGCCCATGCACTGCGCCACACCACGGGCATTGGCTTCCGCGCGGGTAATTGGCTCCGCTTTGCGGATATAAAAACAATTGTCGTCTGAATACTCCATCCATTCCTTACCCGGCTCAAACTGCGGGCGGGCGAGCTGGAAGCTCAGGTTATCGAACAGCACGGGCTCGCCCAGCTGCGCTTCAAAATCGATCATTTCAGGTATCTGCTCCATCGTTTCCAGCTTCTGCACAATGGCCATCTGCACGGCTTCGCTTTTGTCCTCCACGGCGCGCAGCATGGTGTTGAGCACATCGTAATTGGTCACGAAATCGCACTTGCGCCAGCCTTCCGCCGTTTCCAGGTAACCCCAGCAGGTGAGGTAATGGGAATCGTCCAATATGATCTGACCCACTTTGATGGCTGTTGCTTCTTTGTAATCTGATGCTTGTACGGATACCTTTTTCATAATTGCTGAATTGATAACGATACAAAAATATCAGGGCCATACGCAGGGGATCTGCGTAGCAAAATTGTTTTACTTTAGAGCCGGTAAAAAAGATCGATCATGCCTAAAAATAAAGATGCGCTTTCCCGTTACCGCTGGCTGGATGAGCGTTTTCGCAATAAACGGCTGCCAAAGCCCTCCCTGGAAGACCTGGTGGAGTTCGTTTCGGACAAAATGGACAAGACCATTGCCGTGCGGACCATTCAGAAAGACATAGAAGACATGCGCAACGATGCGGAGCTGAACTACTTCGCCCCCATTATATACGACCGCAGCAAGCGGGCCTATTATTATTCGGACGAAAATTTCTCCATCAGTAACAGCCCCATAGACGAAGCGGACCTCCAGGGGCTGGAAGTGGCCATCGGCATACTGGAACAGTTCCGCAGCCTGCCGGTGATACAGCGCTTCGAAGACGCCATCCTGAAAATTGCCGCCAGCCTCAAAATGAACCGCCAGCAGCTGGAGAACCGCGGCCTCATCAAATTCAGCCGGGGTAGCCAGTATAAAGGCGCCGAGCTGATCCCCGAGATCGTGGACGCCATCAAGAACCTGGAAGTGATCCGCATCGCCTACCAGAGCTTCGACCGCAGCGAACCCAAGGAACACTGGGTGGAACCTTACCACCTCCGCGAATACAACCACCGCTTTTACCTCATCG
>CBFHAF010000761.1:0-2534 GCA_965653435.1 uncultured Chitinophaga sp. | reverse complement strand
GCCTTCGCCTATTACATCGTGAATGTAAAGGTCGTGCAGTTTTACGTTGCGGATGGCGAAGTTGGGATATTGGTTAGCCGGGTCGCAATCCGGATTTACTTTTGCCATCAGGCCGGCCTCGGAGCCGGTGATCTCAACCCTTTCCACTTCGTAATCCGTACAGCCTTTACCTACGGCAACGCCGGTATTGATCTTTTTGGTCACACCGTCCACACGAAACCCGTATTTGTCGCCGCTGCCGGAACCGGTCAGCTTGAAATATTTTACGTTGTTGAAGATGATGCCGTAGTTGCCCCCGTTGCCTGCTTTCACCTGTCCTCCGCAGTTGATGAACACGATCGGTTTATCGGCGGAGCCGGTAAAGTTGAAGAACTGGATATAAGTAAATTCGCCGGCTTTGATGCACACTGTATCGCCAGGCCCGATATTACGGCCTTCGCCGTTGATGTATGCGCCACCGTCTGCTCCCGGCTCTATCAATACTTTACAGCTCGCGCAGGCTACGGAACCGCCGCTGCCCGGTGCCGGCGCAGCGGCCTGAACCGTCACGGACATCTCGCCTTTGGTGCTGAGGCCGTTGGCGCCCGTTACCGTCAGCGAAAACTTATACGTGCCCTCGGAAAGGTTTTTGAAATTGGTTTTGGAAGAAGAAGGACTTTCAATGGCCGCTGTGGTGGGCCCTGATACCTGTGCCCAGGTATAGCCGCTGATGGTGCTTCCCGGTGCTGTGGACCCCGATCCGTCTCCCGCTGCGGTGTTCACGGGTAATTTGATCGAGAGGTTAGATGAACTGAAAGTAACCACGGGAGGCACCGGCTCGGGGTCCGGATCCGGGTTAACGGTTCCGCGCTGGTATTGCAGCATCCATTCGTAAATATTCTGCGGCTGGTAAGTATGCGCCGAGTTATATGCTTTAGACCAGAATGTTCCGTCGTGGCCGCCGGCGATGGTGGTGCCTTTAGCTTTCACTGCAGGGTTGCAGCTGTTGATCTGGGCGACGTATTTTTCCTGGTTGGAAAGGAATCCGTCTGAAGTACCGCACAACATCCACACCGGCACGTTGCTGGCAGCAAGGTTGCACAGGCCCGCCACTTTAGCGGCATCGATTGCAGCGGTAGATACCGGAACGATAGCGGCGAGATTATCGGAGTATGTTTTCCCGGAAGCCACATAATTGAGCACACCATAACCTCCGGCGCTCAGACCGGTGAGGTATATGCGCGACTCATCCACGCGGTACCTGCTCTTAATGTCGTCCAGCACGTTTTGCACCATACCTTCGCTGGCCCAGCCATTGGGAATCTGGGGAGATACCACGATAAATTTGAAAAGTTTTCCGCCAACCGTGAATTCCATGTTGGCGCCCTGGGCGATCTCTTTCGGTACTCCATGCGTTAATACCTTGTTCACATCTGTACCGCCCTCTCCTACGCCGTGAAGGAAGATCAGTAAAGGATACTTGGTTGTCGTTTGCCCGTAATCGCCCGGCAGATGCAACCATGCACCGGTAGTGTTTCCCGGCGCGATGCTTACAGTGATCTTCTCCTGGCTACCCTGTGCAAGCACAGTGGAATAGGGAAAAAGGATAGACATAACGGCAATGACTGCATTTTTCAATACAGCACTTAGGTTCAGGTTCTTCAAGTCGGTTAAAATTTGACACACAATTAGTAAAAAAACATCATACCTATTTTACTGTTTCCAAAATTCGTCTGTTTGCAAAAATAATAATTTAAAACTCAGGACACCCTAAAAACAAATATAAATAATCTGATAATTCATAATTAAATATAATGCATTAACAGCTATATAGCAAACATTTTTATAGACCATTCGCGCTAAATAAGTTAGACTTCACAATTTCTTAATCAATCTTAACCTCTTTTGACCATGTTGCGGCCCGTTATGGCCTTCAGTCCGTTCAGCAATAAGACCCCTTTTACGCTCTCAGCGATCGGGATCTGCGGCCGTTCGCAATTAAAACGGTGCAATATGCCGGGCAGCATGTCGCGCTGCTGGTTACCTGTGCCAAATACAAGATCGAGCGGTTTTTCGCCTCCTAATGCCGTTTCAAAGAACGTTCTGCTCACGCCTTCATCGGTATGCGGGAAAGCGAACACACGGTAACCGATGCCGAAATGTTCTGCCAGGAAATCCACAGAGCCGAATGTTTGTTCGAGCTGCTGCTCCAGGCTCAGTTCCTTATAATAAGGATGGTCGATACTATGCCCCCCGATCGAAAACCCCTGTTTTACCAATTCTCCTGCTTCGTCCAGCGTCATAAAAGGCCTTTCGTTCCGAAGATACGCGTTAAAGTCCAGCTCCAGCAACTCTCCTGCTTTATCCGCCAGTTCTTTATTTCTCCAGGTAACGCGCCGCAGGGCAGCTTCGGCGTCTTCCCCCGGCGCCGCCTGCAATGCCTGCGCCAGCGCACCTGATAAAGCGGGGCCAGGCGGCTGCCTGCGCAATGCTTCTATGGCAAGGCTTATCTTGAATTTGTAAAACAGCGACCGGTTATCCAGGAATGCGCTGTT
>CBFHAF010000760.1:0-2535 GCA_965653435.1 uncultured Chitinophaga sp. | reverse complement strand
GAAAAGCAGCAATGCTTTTTGGTCAGCCTCATCCATTCCTTTCCGCAAGGGCCGGGTTATACTGCCGGCCCGCTACAAGTCGAAGAACTGCCGCGTTCGGTTCACCCTCAGGTCGCGCAGGATGCCTGCCTTGGGATTAATCGTGATGCTGAACTGCCGGTACGATCCGAATGGCACCAGGTTAATGCTCATCTGCCAGCAGTGCATGTCTCTCGAAACGGTGAGCGTGGTGTAGGAGATCTGTTTGAGGCGGAAATCGAAACCGCTGCTCATGATGATCTTCCATTTCGGCGTAAGGCTGAAATCGCCGCTGAAATTGAGGCCCTGTGTGAATATCGTCGTATCGCGGAGCCGGTCCTGCGACCGGCCGCGGGTATAGTTAAGGCTGTAGGAAAGGTCCAGGCGCCAGGGAATGTCAAAGTCCACGTAATCGCCGGGGTTCGCACGCATCAGCTCCATCTGCCTCCGCTGTTCTTCCAGCTGCGCCTCAGGCAGCACGCCCTCTTCCTCGGCCATCTCCTCTTTTTGTTTCTGCTTTGCCTTGCTCTTCGCGTCCTGGCTCTGGAAGGAAGTGCTGATCGCAATATTGGCCTGTGTAAGACGGCCGATGCTGAACTTCTCTCCTTTCCAGGTGTACTTGTCTACCCGGTAACCCATACTATCCACCTGGTAAGGGTCAATGGTACCGTTGAAAGAAATATTTATCTTATCGAACAGGTTGGTACGGGCGTTCAGGCTGAAAGGCGCCAGGTTGAAGGAGTCCGCCACGAAGTTGTAACTGCTGTTGATCCCGAAACCGTCCAGTATTTTCACTTTCCGGAAGCCGGAGGTGTCCTTGTCCGACCGGACCTTCATTTCCAGGTTATTGTCTATCCCGAAGTTAAGACCTGCAAAGGTTTCCGCCGGCGAAGGGCCGAAGGGCGCGCCGTCGTAGTAGGAGAACCGGCTCTGGCGGCCTGTTGTGTCAGACTGCACCATGTAATAGTCCTTGCTGGCCAGGTCCGGCGAGTAGCTTACCCCTACGTTGGGGCGCATCACGTGGCGGATGGCCTGCACTTTCGACTTTTTATTCTTGAACTCGTACATGCCGTACACGGCAGTGGCCAGGGATGCGCCGGTAGACATGGCGCTGCTCCTGTAGAAGCCGCTGTTGTAGGTGGTGTCGTAATATCTTTTCTTTTCGTTCCAGGTCATTACCTGCTGGCGGATGTACCATTTTTCTGTATAGTTCACGCTGGGCGAAAGGGTCAGGTTCTTGAACAGCGGGATGGACAGCGTGAGCGGTATCTGGTGCTGCATGCCGGCCTGCAGCCTGTCGAACATCGCGGGCTTGCCGAAGGTGGAGTCCGCGAAGTTCATGTTGTTCCTGAACAGCAGGTTGTAGCTGGCGCCGATCTTCTCGTACCATTTGGGCGTTCCCACCATTTCTTCCCGCTGGAAGGGGTAAATGGTGTTCACGTTGAAGGAACCGTCCGGGAAGTTGATGGTCACCTGGCGGGTGAGCGTGTTCTGGTTATGGTTGGCAGCTACGGAAAAGTTATAAGGTTTGCCTACCCAGCTTTTGGAATAGGTAATGGAAGAGCTCATGTTGTTGTTCAGCCTCGTGGCTGCATTCAGCACGTTGTACTGGTTGTAGGTGGAGGTACCGAACAGCACGCTGGCGCTGAAGTTCGTTCCCGGCCGTGCCTTCCCGTCCATGCTGTGGCTCCAGGAAACGCGGTAGTCCTGCGAACGGGTATAATCCTGTTTCACCTCGGGGTCGCCGATGCGGGTGAGGGCGTAAGACAGGTTCATGCTGCCGCTGTATTTATACCGCTTGCGGTAGGTGGGCGCGAAGGCCATGCCCCAGCTGCCGTAAGAGTAAACGTCTGCCCGCACGGTAAGGTCCAGGTACTCCCCCAGCCCGAAATAATACCCGCCATTCTGCAGGCCGAGGCCTTTCTGCTGGTCCACCACGTACTGCGGCGGCAACAGGCCGGTGCGCTGGCCCTGGCTGAGGGGGAATATGGCGAAGGGGATGAACAGCGGTGTGGGGATGCCTTCGATCTCCAGGTTGGCCGGGCCGGATACAATTAAAGTGTTAGGGATCACTTTGATCTTTTTGGCGCGGAACGCGAAGTGCGGCGTATCCAGGTTACAGGTGGTATAGCCGTTCCTGAACCCGAAGATCGTATTGTCAGGCTGTTTTTTTACTTTCTGGCTGCTCACGAACCCTTCCCCGTACTGTGCGCGGGTTTGGTAGATCATGGCCTTGCCGCTGTTGAAGTTGTACTGCACGGAATCCATGTCCGAACTGGTGGAACCGTCGTTCAGCACTGCCTTATCCAGCGGTTTGCCCGCTGTATCCACCCCCATGCGGGAGGTGAGGATGCCGGTGGCCTGGTTGAAATCCATGGTATTGCCCGTGAGCTGGGTCTGTTCGTACTTTACGTCCGCTTTATTATAAAGGCGGAATTCTTTCTTTTTCACCAGCATCACGATGGAGTCCTTCGCTTTGTAGTAAACAGGGGCGCTGAGGCTGTCTTTGGATATGCG
>CBFHAF010000759.1:0-2540 GCA_965653435.1 uncultured Chitinophaga sp. | reverse complement strand
TTCACGTCCCATACGGCGGTTTTCACGCCGGGCACGGCGACGGCTTCCTCAATGCGCTCTTTGCACATTTCGCAGTTGCCGTATACTTTAAAGCTGTCCGTCTGTTTTGCCTGTGCAAAAACGCCGCCTGCGCTGAGTAACAGCATGGGAAGGGCCATAAAAGAGAATGTCTTTTTCATTTGTTGCTGAATTAAGTTAAGGTGAATGTGCCGGCAGTACTGACAATACAAAAGTAACGGCGCGTGCCGGATAAAGTGTTACATAATTTTGGATTTGTTTTACAGCTTACAGCAGCTCCAGCCTTACTTCCCTGTAAATGTTCCAGGGCATTTCACGCTGGCAGTCCGTATAACCTTCCCTGCAATTGATCTTCATGCGCAGTTTCAGGTCGTTCACCATTACGGCGGAAGTGATCTTGCCGTCTTTTTTCCGCACGGTGCTGCGGATGATGAAGTATTCCCTGCCGGCCTGTACGATATAAAATCCCGGCCCGGCGGGCATCACCATCTGGAAATTGTTTACGGTATCGCCCACCACCGGCACCGCCAGGTCGTCCGCGAAATATTGCAGGCAGGTTTGGGCGGGAGGGAGGAAAGATGTTTTGATCTCCACGCTTCGGCCGTTGCTCGCGGTCATCCGGGCAATGATCTGCAGGCAGTCCTGCCCTTTGAGGATAGTTTTCCCGTTGGAAAAATCGCCGATCACCGGGGAAGCTTTGCTGATGCTGTCGCCCGTTTTCAATAGTTTGCCCGCGCCGGACTGGTGGCTCACGGCCACGAAGAATGTGTTGAAATCGGTGATGGCCCCGGTCATCGCCGGCTGATGGATAGGAGGGACGGGCAGGTTGCCGGAGGGATGAAGGGAAATGCGGTATGGTTTTACGGCAAGGGCTTCCGCTGTGGCGTCCGTCGTGTCGCCGGCGGATACGGTGCGTTGTGAAAGCCAGCGTACCTCGTCGAAGGGAATGCCCGCGCTGTCTTTCACGACCTTCATCTCGCAAATAGCCGTGGTGGTGGCTTTCCACTGGCCGTTCTGATGATAGTCCGTTACCATCCTGTAACGGTAGGTTTCTCCTTCGGCGTATTTACGTTCGAAAGGGGATTGTGCCTGCGAACAAAGCGGAAGGCACAGCAGCAGAAACAGGTATCGCATATGGGGTGATTGTCTTATCGCGTTTGTTGAACGATCTGCCGCAGCTTCCCGGTGACCTCGGGAATAGTGCCCAGCCCGTCCACCTGGGTTACGGGCATAAGCGTTTCCAGGTAGCGGATGGCGGGCCTGGTTTCTTTTTCGAAGATCTCAATTCTTTTCAGGTGGGTGTTCACGTTCCGGTCGTCCAGCCTGCCGGATGTTTCAGCTCTTTTTTTCGCGCGCTCCAGCAGCGTTTCCGACGGCACATTGATATTGATGGCATGGGAAATGGACAACCCGTTCCGCTGCAGGATGCGCAGCAAGGTATCTACCTGGGAGATGGTGCGGGGGTAACCATCGAGTATGATGCCCTTTTCCTGCTGACGCTCCAGTATGATATGTTCCAGCAGCTCTTCCATCGTTTCGTCAGGCACCAGCTCGCCTTTTTCCTCGTATTGCTGCATCAGTTTGCCGATGGGTGTTTGCCGCGCCTTTTCTTCCCTGATGCGGTCCCCGGTGGAGATATGCGCATAGCCCAGCTCAGCTTCCAGTATTTCGCATTGCGTGCCCTTGCCTGAATAGGGAGGCCCGGTGATCAAAAGGATGTCCATGCGATAAATTTACCTTTTATTTTCAAACGGAAAATGGCAATATTGCAAACCGCAGTTTACCTGCGCGGATATCATTCAAACACAATACAACATGCAGGCAATCATCGATGCAACGGAATCATTCGTAAAACAGGAGCTCGCCGGCGCCGAAGGCGGGCACGACTGGTGGCATATCTACAGGGTATGGCAGCAGGCGCGGCACATCGCGGCAAAGGAGCAGGTGGACATGCTGGTGGTGGAACTGGCCGCCCTGCTGCACGATATCGCCGATTCCAAATTCCACAACGGCGACGAGCAGGTGGGCCCCGCCAAAGCAGAAGCCTTCCTGCAAACGCAGCCTGTTCCGCAGCATGTTACGGAACATGTGGTGAACATCGTCAAACATATTTCCTTCAAAGGCGGCAACAATGCGCGTGAGTTCCATTCCCCGGAGCTGGGCGTAGTGCAGGATGCGGACCGGCTCGATGCGCTGGGAGCAGTGGGCATTGCGCGCGCGTTCAACTACGGCGGTTTTAAGAACCGCGCCCTGTACGATCCTGCGATCGCACCGCAGCTGAATATGACGAAGGAAGAATACAAACACTCCGCTGCGCCTACCATCAATCATTTCTACGAAAAGCTGCTGCTGCTGAAAGACCGCATGAACACTGCCACCGGCAAAGCCCTGGCGGAAGAAAGGCATGCTTTTATGGAAGCTTACCTGGAGCAGTTTTATAAGGAATGGAAAGGGGAATTGTAAGCTAATCGTTTTAAAAAAAGAAAACCTGCACATCCCGCAACGGTGTGCAGGTTTTTTAA
>CBFHAF010000758.1:0-2554 GCA_965653435.1 uncultured Chitinophaga sp. | reverse complement strand
CTGGAGCCTTATTACAAAAGGAATGATTTCTGGTGGATGGGCTTCAACGACCGCCCGCAGAACAACTGGAACCCCTGGATCAATTACAACGTGATGCAGTGCATCCTGCTGCTGGAAGAAGACCCGGCAGCCCGCGCCAGGAACATTTACAAAGCCATGCAGTCTATAGACCGGTTCACGGATTGGTACCACCCGGACGGCGCCTGTGACGAGGGCCCCTCGTACTGGAGCCATGCCGGCGGCAAATATTTTGAATGCCTCGAGCTGCTGAACCGTGCCACCCGCGGCAAACTCAACGTTTTTTCCCATCCGCTCATCAGGAACATGGGCCAATATATCGCCAATGTGTATATCAACGACCCGTACTTCGTAAACTTCGCGGACGCCAGCGCCAAAGGCGGCATCAACGAAGGCATGGTGTACCGCTACGGCAAAGCCATCGGAGACCCGGTGATGATGGGCTTCGGTGCGTTCTATGCGCAGAAGGAAAAAATGGATGAGCATCCTTCCTCCGGTACCATCGAAGCCGTGATCACGGACCTCACCACCATGAAGGAGATCATGGCAAGCCCCGCGCGCGAGCCGCTGACAGACCATGCCTGGTACCCGGACAACCAGGTGGCCATTGCCAGGGAATACCCGGGCAGCAAACAAGGATTCTATTTCGCAGGCAAAGGCGGGCACAACGCGGAATCGCATAACCACAACGATGTGGGCACCTTCATACTTTACTACAATGGCCTGCCCTGCCTGGTGGACGCAGGCGTGGGCACTTACGTGCGCCAGACCTTCAGCCCGGACCGTTACAAGATCTGGACCATGCAGTCCGCCTACCACAACCTGCCGCTGATCAACGGCGTGCAGCAGAAAAACGGCCGCGAGTTCAAAGCCGCGTCAGCAGCCTTTTCCGCGACCGCCAAACAGGTGAATTTCATGGCAGACATTGCGACGGCCTACCCTGCCGAAGCCAAAGTAAAGTCCTGGAAAAGAGGATATACATTGCAACGCGGAAAGTCCTTCATCATCAGCGACGCTTATGTGCTGGACTCCTTTGTTGCGCCTCCGGAGCTGCACTTCCTCACTGCCTGCAAGGTGGATGCCTCCACCCCCGGCCTGATCAGGCTCACCGGCCAGAACTTTACGCTGAACATGAGCTACAACGCCCGCCAGCTGGAAGTCAGCAGCGAGCACATAGACAATAAAGACCCGCGGCTGGAAAGAAGCTGGCCCGGCGGATTGGAAAGGATCATCCTGAAAGGGAAAACGCAGGGAGTGAAAGGGGATTATAAAATAGAGATACGCAGATCATAAACGAAAAAGAGCCCCGCGGGCTCTTTTTTTTATCTTATCAGTTTGTAGTTCCGGTAATCGAATAACCGCTTGCCCATCTTCTGCTCGATCCAGAACAGCAGCTTTTTGCTGAAGCTCTTGAATTTCTTCTTGTTCACATCGTGCTCAAACTCCCAGTTCCTTGCGGCGATACGGTCTTTCATCACGGAGGGGTGCGTGCCGGTAAAATGTTTCAGCGAATCAATGCCGGAATAGTCGAACCACTCGGCTTCTATCACATGTTTGATCTTGTCCGGATGGTTGCCATGATATAGTTTGGCCGTGTTCTTCCATTTATTCATCGCGTGCAGCAGGTCTTTCACCCAGCCGTAATGGTAGATGTAAGCGTTGATCGCCTTTACCCGCAACTTCCGGCCATTGATGCGGAAACCCTGCGCGTCTTTGTACGAACGGATATCCTTAAGGTTCCTCACGATGCGGATCTCCTGGTTGTACCAGGTGCGCGAATCGCCGATATAGTCGTAGCTGCCGTAGAAGTGAAGGTATTTGAAAAGCAGGCCTTCCACTCTTTTATCGTCCTTGTATTGTTCCATGGCTGCGCGCACGGCATCGTAATCGGTTTCGTTCAGCACTTCATCCGCCTGGATGTAGAACGCCCAGGTAGCGTCCGGGCTAACGTGCGCAAAAGCTTTATCGGTTTCCACGGCGAGGATACGGCCGCCCTCCTTTAATGAATCGTCCCAGACGGAATGGAATATTTTGATCTTGGGAGAGTTGATGGATTCGATGAGCGCCAGGGTTTCATCTTCCGAATCTCCTACGCTCACGACCACTTCGTCGCAGAGCGGCAGGATGGAACGGATGGATTCCACCACGGGATAGTCAAATTTAACTGCATTTCGAACAAAGGTGAATCCGGATACTTTCATAAACAGTGACAGGTTATTACAGGTGGCCCTCAAAATACACTGTTCGCGGGAGAAATTGAAATATTTTATATTTTAACAATGCTTCATCCATACTTCTACAAAACACCTTCCTTCTTCTCATATTTTGTTTTGCGCATCCTGCGGACGGCCTATACCAGGTTAAAACAAACAGAGAACGAAAAACTTTCGGCACAGATCGCTTCAATTAAATCGCAGATCAACCCGCACTTCCTTTTTAACACCTTGAACAACATTTACGCTACCGCTATCGACACTTCTCCGAAAACCGCGGATATCATCGACAAGCTTTCGGAAATGATGCGGTATACCATGAA
>CBFHAF010000757.1:0-2587 GCA_965653435.1 uncultured Chitinophaga sp. | reverse complement strand
AGATTAAGCGGAATGGTAGGCAAATGTGCTTATCGAGTGTTGCCTAAATGTTAAGTATTACTAAATTAACAGTATAGAAATATTAAAATAATAATTACTTAACATGACTGGTATTTTTAGTAATTATAAACGTCCGATCTTTGGCTTATCCTCCTGGAACTGGCTATAGAAGTGTATTAATTGGCTACTCTAAAAAAAATCTCAAGAAAACACTACCAAGTTAAAGAATTTTTTTAATTTACAAATATTAAACAAAATTTAGTCAACCAGGTTTGCAATACTAAACACCAGCCCATGACTATGTTTACCAAAAGGCTTCAAAATCCGAACGGGATCTTCTTTGTGATCTGGTGCCTGACCGCATCGTTCGGAACCTATTTTTGCATGTATGCCTTCCGCAAGCCTTTTAATACCGGGCTGTATTCCAACCTGGAACTATTTGGCGTCGGGTATAAAACAGTGCTCATCATTGCGCAGGTATTGGGTTATATGGTATCCAAATTCATAGGCATCAAAGTGATCTCGGAAATGAAGCCCTCCCGGCGCATCCCGCTGATCGGCGGGCTGATACTTTTTGCAGAGCTGGCCTTGCTGGGTTTCGGGATCGTGCCTTACCCGTACAATTTTATCTTCCTCTTCTTCAACGGCCTTCCGCTCGGCATGGTATGGGGCGTGATCTTCAGCTTCCTGGAGGGCCGCCGGTTCACGGAAATACTCGCCATGGGGTTGAGCATCAGTATCATCGCGGCTTCCGGCGTATTAAAGACCATCTACCTTGAGATACAGGAACTGCTTCCTTTCATTACTGAATTCTGGATGCCTTTCACCGTGGGGCTGCTGTTTATACCGCTGTTCTTCTTTTTTGTTTGGATGCTGTCTGTAATCCCCGCGCCCACCGAAACGGACAAGCTGCTCCGCGTGGAGCGGCAGCCGATGACGCCATTGGACAAGAACAATATCGTGCGTACCTACTGGCCGGGGCTGCTCTGCATCCTGCTGATCTATTGCCTGCTTACCACCATGCGCGATTTCAGGGATAATTTCAGTGTGGAGATATGGAATGAAATTGAAGGCCGCCACTGGAACCGTAACATCCTGGCCCAGACCGAGCTGATCAGCACAGCTGTCGTGATCGTCTGCGTGGGCGCATTGTCCACCTTTAGGAGCAATATCCGCGGGCTATGGGCCACCATGGCGCTGATGGTTTGCGGCATACTGATTACTGGCGGCAGCACGCTGCTTTTTTACCAGCAGGTGATCGGCCCGTACAGCTGGATGCTTTCGCTGGGCACGGGCCTCTTCCTTGCTTACATTCCCATACAGGTGGCCCTGTTTGAAAGGCTGATCGGGATGTTCAAAATGAAAGCGAACGCAGGCTTCTTCGTGTATGGCTGCGATGCACTGGGATACCTCGGGAGCGTGGGCCTGCTGCTGTACCGGGAATTTTTTATGAAAGACCTGCGCTGGAGCCGGGTGCTCATGCAGTTCAGCTATGTGCTGTGCTTCACCTGCCTGGCGCTGTTATGCATAGCATTCGTATATTTCAACCGCAAATACGGCATCAGCAGGCTTTGGAGCAAAGAAGAGCCTGCCGCCGGCATACAAAAAATGTCAGTACATCTATGAAGAAATTGTTATTCACACCTGGCCCGCTGAGCACCTCCCGCACCGTGAAAGAGGCAGCCCTGGAAGATATGGGCTCGCGGGACGAAGCTTTTATACAGACCATCCGTTTTATCCGCGAAGAGCTGCTGGCCCTCGGGCACGTAAGCAAGGCGGAAGGTTACGAAACGGTGATCATACAGGGCTCGGGCACTTTCGGCGTGGAAAGCGTGATCAGCAGCGTTATCGGAGAGAACGACCACCTGCTGGTGCTCAGCAACGGCGCATACGGTGAACGTATTGTGAAGATGGCCGCGATCCACCGCCTGCCGCATACCGTCATCCGGTTCGAGGAAGACGAAGCGGTGGACCCGGAAACCCTGAAGCATTTCCTCGCACAACACACCAACGTTACGCATGTAGCCTGCATTCACAGCGAAACCACCACCGGCCTGTTCAATCCCATCCGGGAGATCGGGGAGATATGCGCCGCGGCGGGCAAAACTTTTATTGTCGATGCCATGAGCAGCTTCGGCGGCGTGGACATCGACATCAGGGCCGCACATATACAGTTCCTTGTATCTTCTTCCAATAAATGCATTGAAGGCATTCCCGGTTTTGCGTTTGTGATCGCAGAGAAAAATGCACTGCTGACGGCTAAAGGGCGCGCCCGCAGCCTCAGCCTTGATCTTTACGAACAATGGCATGGATTGGAAACCAGCGGCCAGTTCCGCTTCACGCCTCCCACGCACAGCATGATGGCTTTCAGGCAGGCGCTGATGGAACTGAGGGAAGAAGGCGGCATTCCCGCGCGGGAAGCCAGGTACCGGCAGAACAAATCAGAGCTGGACAACGGGATGGATGCATTGGGCTTTACGCAATACCTTCGCCCGGAGATACAGGGCCACATCATTACTTCATTCCTTTATCCTGACCACCCCGGGTTTCAGTTCGAAGAATTTTACCGCCGCCTCAGCGCGCGCAA
>CBFHAF010000756.1:0-2591 GCA_965653435.1 uncultured Chitinophaga sp. | reverse complement strand
CTGTAGCAGGCAAAGCCGCCGGCCACTACGTTGATGATGGATTCAAGCGCATCGGAAAGAATGGCTACGGAATGCGTGAAAAAGTATGCCACAAACTTGGCAACCGTCAACAGCAGGCTGATTCCAAGGGAAAGCAGGATGATCCGCAGTTCTTTTCTTATCAAGTTCAGGTTTGTTGGTAACAGGGCAAAGAAACGGTAAAATGTGTTGTTATACCAGTTGCACCGGATTTTTTATTCGGTTAAAATTCATTAAATTAGATTACACATTGTATCAATTTCCCTTTTACCCTGTTTCAACAACGATCAAAATCTAAACAGTCTGAATGAATCATTATCCCAGGGCTGACTGATAGGTCGAATCTGAAGTTTCAACTATACCGGACCGGGAAGTAATCGAAAAAGTAAACGAAATCTAAATTGTCAACACAGTAGCAATCCAAATTCATTATCTCCGTGAAAGAATCATTTAACGGCATATCCCGGCTATAAACCGGTGTACTTCATTTAGCACACCAGGTATGCCATTGTCTTTATGCAACAGACATCGCTTTTATTCCATAACCAAAATCTCGTTCTTATGATGAGAAGTTTATTCCTCTTCCTCTTATTATTGGGGATCATTCCCGCTGTACAGGCACAAAACACGGTGCGGGGCACAGTAACGGCTGCTGAAGACCGGCTGCCCCTGCCCGGGGTAACGGTGCGCATCCAGGGCACCAATACCGGCGCCGCCACCGATGCCAACGGAAACTACGCCATTGCCGCCAGCCCGGGCCAGGTGCTGGTATTCAGCTTTATCGGCTACACTCCCCGGAACATCACCGTGGGGAGCAGCAACACCATTCACGTGGAATTGAGCGTTGACCGCAGGAACCTGCAGGAATTCGTGAAAACCGCTTACAACATTTCCAAGGATCCGCGTTCGCTTGCCTCGTCCGTTCAAAAGGTAGACGGTGCCGATGTGGCGCAGACCCAGCGGGAAAACTTTATCAACGGCCTTGCCGGCCGCATTGCCGGGGCCACTGTAACCAGCACTTCCGGGGCGCCGGGCGCCAGTGCGCAAATCGTGCTGCGCGGCGCCACTTCCATTGGCGGCAACAACCAGCCGCTGTTCGTGGTAGACGGTGTGCCGTTCGACAACCAGACGCTGAACCAGGAGGCCCTCATCAGCGGCCAGAGCGTTTCCTTTGCCAACCGCAACTCAGACTATGGCAACCGTGCCATGGACCTGAACCCGGAAGACATTGAGAGCATCACTGTGCTGAAAGGTCCCGAAGCAGCCGCCCTTTACGGGTCGGACGGGGCATCAGGCGCCATTCTCATCACCACCCGCCGCGGCCGTGCCGGCAGGGCGTCTGTTACTTACGACAATAACTTCCGTATAGAAGACGTATACATGTTCCCCGACGTGCAAACCACGTACAGCCGCGGGCTGAACGGCGTAGCGGATCCCAACGCCACCGTGAATCCCTTTTCGTTCGGGCAGATGAGCGCTTTCTTCGGACCGAAATATGACCAGGACACCGCTACTTTCTATGACAACTTCGACGCATTTTTCCAGAAAGGCTTTCAGCAACGGCACAGCCTGACCGTAGATGGCGGTAACGAGAAATACACCTTCCGGCTTTCTTCCAGCTACCTCGATCAGAAAGGAGTGGTGCCCAACACCTCGTTCAACCGCGGCACCGTACGCCTTTCCGGTTCCGCCAAAGTGAGCCCGCTGTTCGATATGAACGCTTCATTTACTTACACGAACTCTACTACCGACAAAGGTTCCAAGGGCGCCGGCAGCTACTTCCTGACGCTGCTAACCTGGCCGGTAGACGAAGACGTCCGCGATTACTTGAACCCGGATGGCAGCCGTAAAACCCTGCGCGGCGTGGCGTATAATACCGAGTTCGACAACCCGTTCTGGGACGTGAACAAGAACCTTTCCAACGACCATACCGAACGCTTTACAGGCAACGTGCAGCTGAACCTCAATCCTACCAGCTGGCTCACTCTCAGCGGCATAGGCAGCGCGGATATTTATACCACGGACGGTTACTTCATGACACACCCGCAATCCCGCTATGGTTTTGCGAGCAACGGGTTCCTTTCCGGGCAGGACATCCTCACACGTAACTTCAGCGGCATCCTGCGCGGCACTGTGAACAAGACCTGGGGTAAGTTCGGCAACATCCTCACCGCCGGTTTTGCATTCGATGATTTTACCACGCAGATAGACGCCTATAAAGGCGAACGTTTCTACGAACCTGAGTTTATTTCCATCAACAACACCGAACCGCTCAGCCGCGATGCAAAGCTTACTTACAGCAATATCCGCAAAATGCGTTTCTTCGGCAACTACGAAGTAAGCTGGAACCGCCTGCTGTACTTATCCCTGGCCGGTTCCCGCGAAGGCAACTCCACCTTTATGAGCCGCTTTGCCGATAAAGATCCTTTCTTCAATTACGGTGCGGCCGGTTTAAGCTTTATATTCTCGGACCTCTTAAAGGACTGGAAGTGGTTCAGCTACGGAAAGGCGCGCATTTCATATGCCACAACCGGTAAAGGCCCCTCCACACCTTACGTGATCGATTATACGAT
>CBFHAF010000755.1:0-2597 GCA_965653435.1 uncultured Chitinophaga sp. | reverse complement strand
GGCATTCCGATTGAACAGCGCCCGCGAGGCCAACACCCCCCCCCGCACCCGCGCGGCAGCGGACGGAAGAAGAGCCTGCTCCGGAGCCTGAGATCTACACGCCTCCGCCCGCCCCGAAAAAACGGACGGCGGTGGAAGAAGTGGCTTTCGAGATCAAGCCGGTGTACGAAGACCCTACCGAAGAGGAAGTGGAAGAGATCGTGCCCGTACGCGAAGCCGTTCCCACAGACCCATACGAGCCCACCCTCGACCTGCGCGATTACAAATATCCCGCGCTGGACCTGCTGGAGAACCATGGCTCGGACAAGATCGTGCAGGACACTACAGAACTGGAAAAGAACAAGAACCAGATCATAGACACGCTGAAGAACTATGACATCGCCATCCAGAAGATCAGCGCTACCGTAGGGCCGACCGTTACCCTTTACGAGATCGTGCCGGCCGCGGGCGTGCGTATTTCGAGGATCAAGAACCTGGAAGACGATATCGCGCTGAGCCTTTCAGCGCTGGGCATCCGCATTATCGCGCCCATTCCGGGCCGCGGCACCATTGGTATTGAAGTGCCCAATGTGAAGAAGACCATCGTTTCCCTGCGCAACATGCTGGCCTCCGACAAGTTCCAGCACAGCCAGATGGACCTGCCCATCGCCATCGGGAAAAAGATCGACAACGAGAATTTTATCGCGGACCTCGCCAAAATGCCCCACCTGCTGATGGCGGGCGCTACCGGCCAGGGTAAATCAGTGGGCATCAACACCCTGCTGGTATCGCTGCTGTATAAAAAACATCCTTCGCAGCTGAAGTTCGTGCTGGTGGACCCGAAGAAAGTGGAGCTTTCGCTGTACAAGCTGATCGAGAAACACTTCCTGGCCAAGCTGCCCGGCGAAGAGGACGCGATCATCACAGACACCAAGAAGGTGGTGCATACCCTCAACGCACTTTGTATCGAAATGGACCTCCGGTACGACCTGCTGAAAGAAGCCGGCACCCGCAACATCCGCGAGTACAACGGCAAGTTCACCCAGCGCAGGCTGAACCCGCAGAAAGGCCACCGCTACCTGCCGTTCATCGTGCTGGTGATAGACGAGTTTGCGGACCTGATCATGACCGCCGGCAAAGAAGTGGAAATGCCTATCGCGAGGCTGGCGCAGCTGGCACGTGCCGTGGGCATCCACCTTATCATCGCCACCCAGCGCCCGTCCGTGAACATCATCACCGGTACCATCAAGGCTAACTTCCCGGCACGTATCGCATTCAAAGTATCATCCAAAATAGACTCCCGCACCATTCTCGACATCGGCGGGGCGGAGCAGCTCATTGGCCAGGGAGACATGCTGATCTCTTTCAACGGCGAGCTCGTACGCCTCCAGTGCGCATTTGTGGACACGCCTGAAGTGGAAAGCGTGGCCGAGTTCATCGGCGAGCAGCGCGGTTACCCGGATGCATTCCTGCTGCCCGAATACATCGATGAAAAGGATATGGAAGGCAAGGACTTCAGCCTGGCAGACCGCGACCCGCTCTTCGAAGAAGCTGCCCGCGTGATCGTGCAGAACCAGCAGGGCTCCACTTCGTTGCTGCAAAGGAGGATGAAGCTGGGCTACAACCGGGCAGGCCGCCTGATGGACCAGCTGGAAGCCGCCGGGATCGTAGGCCCCAACATGGGCAGCAAAGCGAGGGACGTGAATGTAAAAACCGAAGCAGACCTCGAGGAAATCCTTAACAGTATGTTATAATTTGCGCCGGCCCGGCCTGCATGCTTCCACTTTTGGAGGAAATAAACGAATTTTGCATTTCTTTAACATGGCGGTATAAACTTACCGGCATAAGATTTGGTCTAATTCCCTACAACTACAACACTTAAACTTATGATGATGAAGAAAACGGTATTAACGGGTTTGATCATGTGCGGGATGGTATTCGGGGCCGGCGCCCAGGCATCGTCCCAGGGCAAAAACGACCCGAAGGCCAAGGTAGTGCTGGATGGCGTGAGCAAAAGATTTAAATCCCTCAAATCTGTTGTCGCTAATTTTGTACTGAAGGTAGAAGGCGCCAACAACAGCGTGAGCGACACCAAAAAAGGCTCCGTTTACGTAAAAGGACCCAAATACAAGGTGATCATGGAAGGGCAGGAGATCATCAGCGACAACAAAACCTCCTGGACCTACGCCAAAGACGTGAATGAAGTGACGATCAGCAACGTGGACCACAGCAACAGCAGCATGACGCCCGCCAAGATCTTCACCAACTTCTACGACAAAGACTTCCTGTACCGCCTGAACGGTGAAACCACCGAAAAAGGCAAGGTGCTCCAGAATATCGAACTGACGCCGACCGATAAATCCAAGAACTTCTTCAAAGTGCTGGTGGACGTGGACAAAAAGAACCAGACCCTGGCCCGTATGAAGGTCTTCGAAAAGAACGGCAACCGCTACACTTACGAGATCACCAATTTTACGCCTAATGGCGCCGTGAAGGACGATCTTTTCACCTTCGACGTGAAGAAATATCCTAACGTGGAAGTGGTGGACCTCCGGTAGTTAAACCTTTTCAGCATAATACTTGGAACGGCTCCCGGTTCGGGGGCCGTTTTTCATTTG
>CBFHAF010000754.1:0-2608 GCA_965653435.1 uncultured Chitinophaga sp. | reverse complement strand
CCGTAATGATGGCCACATTCGGCTTGATGCGTTTGGCGATCATTTCTGCGCCGCGCAGGCCTACTTCTTCCTGTACGGCATTCACGATATACAGGCCGAAAGGCAGGCGCTGCTTGTTCTCGGTGAGCAGGCGGGCCACCTCGGCGATCATGAAACCGCCGATGCGGTTATCTATCGCACGGCAGATGTAATAATCGTAATTCAGCTCCTCGAAACCGTCTTCGAAGGTCACTACGCAGCCTACATGAATGCCGAGGTCTTCCACTTCTTTACGGGAACGGGCTCCGCAGTCCAGGAAAATGTTGTCCACTTTTGGCTGAGGCTCTTTGCCGTCGCCGCTGCGCAGGCGGGTGTGTATGGCGGGCCAGCCGAACACGGCCTTTACGGTGCCTTTTTCGGTATGGATGTTCACTCTTTTGGAAGGTGCGATAGCCTGGTCGGAGCCGCCGTTGCGGATCACGTATATAAGACCCTCCGGGGAAACGTAGTTAACGAACCAGGAGATCTCATCGGCATGCGCCTCAATCACCACTTTAAAAGCGGCCTCAGGGTTGATGATGCCTACGGCTGAACCGTAGGGGTCCACAATGGTGTCGTCGATATAAGGTTTCAGGTATTCCAGCCATAATTTCTGCCCTTCTTTCTCGAACCCCGTGGGAGCGGGATTGTTGAGGTAATTCTTCAGGAAGCTCAGCGATTCCTTTGTCAGTATTGATTTCTGTTTCTTAGACATCTTTCGTTCAGGTTATGTATTTATATCCGGCAAAAATACGGATTCCCTGCATTCGGCCGTCAGATTCCCCCCAAAGCCGTCCAGGCAAAGTGAATGAGGGCGGATAACATCATGAGGCCGTCCAGGAAAAAGTAATATACGTAGTCGGATGTATGTTTTTGCGAATAATCTTTCACAAGCGCCGTAACCGCCACTGGTACAAGCAGGCTGAACAGTACATACAGCGGTATTGCCGGGGCCAGCGCCAACGCTGTTCCGGCGGCTATGAACAGTGAAATGTAATACAGCCGGTCCAGCTGGTGCTCCGGCAGATAGGTGATGAGGCTGCGGATGCCCTGCTGGCGGTCTTCCTCACGGTCGCGGTAATCGAAGAGGATGCAGATGGCGTAGATGAGGAAGAAACGGTAAACGGCCAGCAGCACCAGGTCGGGAACGTCCGCCAGCATAATGTCTGCCATGAAAGCGGGCAGCAGCGTGGTCACGTACATCCATACGAAAGAGAGGAAGATGGTTTTGCCGACCGCGATCTTCGCCAGCCAGCGGAAGGCCGGGTGCGGCACCTTGGGCGCGGAATACAGGAAAGTAAGCACGACGGCCCCGCTGATGGGCAGCCAGTGCTGATAAAGTTGTGTGAAGAACCACAGGGAACCGAGCAGGCCGATGGCGCAGCCCAGCAATTGCAGGGCGCGCCTGCGCTGCCCCCAGAGGATGCGCTCGGAATCACGGATGGAACCGGGGGTAAGGTACCAGTGGAAATTGTAGCTGCAGATGGTCGAGAAAAAAACAAATCCACCGAAATTGAACCTGTCCAGCTTCAGCTGTAATATTTCTTCGGATTGCCATGCCATGGCCAAAGCACACACGGCGATATAAATAGAACTAAACAGCAGGAAATTGAAAAAGCCCCGGATCATTGGGCTAAAATAGGGAGAAATTATTTTTCCTTCAGCAGGGATTCATAGAGGGCATAGTTTTCATCGTCAAAACACACAAAGGTGACGGAAAGCGGAACTTCCTGCTGCTGAAGGAATGTTTTCACAGTATCCACGGCTATGCGCGCCGCGAGGTCTTTCGGATAGTTATACACGCCGGTGCTGATATTGGGAAAGGAAATAGTCCGGATATTGTTCTCCACGGCCAGTTTCAGGGAATTGCGGTAAGCGTTGGCCAGCAGCTGCGGCTCGCCTTTATCTCCGCCGTTCCATACAGGCCCCACGGTATGGATCACGTATTTCGCTTTGAGCCTGCCGCCGGTGGTGATCACGGCTTCGCCTGTCTTGCAGCCGCCCTGCCTGTTGCGTATCCCGATGCACTCGTTCAGTATCTCCGGCCCGCCCGCGCGGTGGATCGCGCCATCTACCCCGCCTCCGCCCAGCAGCGACGAATTGGCGGCATTTACGATAGCGTCCGCATTTTGTTTGGTGATGTCCCCTTTCACGAGATGGATCCTGTTCGGCATAATTGGAGCGGTTTAGGTCACAGGCTGATTGAAGTTAATACAAAAATACAACCTGTAAAAAAACGCCAAAAGAAGGGCCGGCCCATATGCCGGGCCGGCCCCGTTCCGGAAGATCCACATGTTTACTTGCGGTCGAATATAGATTTGGGTTTGATGAGGTCGTATTCCACTACGCCGGTCTTTTTCGCCCAGTCGAAGTATGAGGCGGACAGCTCGTTGACGATCTGGCGGTTCTGCTGTGCGAGGTCCGTGGTTTCCCCGCGGTCCTTTTCGATGTCGTACAGTTCCCAGCGGTATTGCGGGTAGGTTGAAACGAGCTTCCATTTGCCTTTCCGTACAGCCCTGTTGCCTGCGCGCTCCCAGAAGATGGGTTCTTCGCGGTTCAGCTCTGTGTTGGAAAAGAAGAGCGGGGCCAG
>CBFHAF010000753.1:0-2627 GCA_965653435.1 uncultured Chitinophaga sp. | reverse complement strand
CGGCAGCAACCAGTTGCTCCGTTAAGGGTTTGCCTATGTTCCCGAGGGAACCCGTAAGTGTTATTTTCATTTTTTTCATTGTTTATTCCGGGAACAAAGATATTTTTACACTTACTTTTAGACAAGTACATACCCTAAAGTAAGTATCATGACAGCCATCAAACAAGCCTCCACCATACAGGAGAATAAACAATACGCACTGGATCTTTGCCCCGTTACGTATGTAATGGAAAAGATCGGCGGTTACTGGAAGCCTATCATCTTATTCCACCTGTCAAAGGAGGCTAAACGCTACGGCGAGCTGAAACGGGCCATACCCGCCATTACCGAGAAAGTTCTGATCCAGCATCTCAAGCAGCTGGAAGCCGACGGCCTGGTGATCAGGGAATCGAAACCAGTGGTGCCGCCGCATGTAACATATACTCTCAGCGCTTCCGGGGCGGGGTTGATGCCGGTGATCGACGGTATGGCCCAATGGGCGTTCAGGGAAAGGGCAGGAGATTTTGGACAGGTAAAGGCGTAATGCTTTTATTGGGTAAGGCTCGAAGAAGAATTGATCTTCACATCCGCATATTTCCAAGCTTCATCAAAAGCAGCGCGGGCCTTTTGCGCCTCATTCTTTTTATTCTGAAGCGCCAGCGCGTTGTGCAAGCCTATCAATGCCCAGCCGTTCTTCCGCCAGGTACGCAGGTCCTGGCGGTAAACACCTTCCGCTTCTTTATATTTCCCGGCCTTGAGCAATACGGCTCCCAAATGATGCCTGACGGAGAAAAACCAGTCCGGCGGCTCATTGTAGTTGAGATTATCTTCCATGGCGACGGCTTCCTTCAGCATCGAAACGGAACGGTCCAACTGATTTTGCTGCAGCGCTATCCCGGCTGCGAGCACTCTTGAGGCAATCTGCACCAGGTCTGCCGTGGTATTGATATTCCAGATCGTAAGGTCCCGGAGGACCGTGTCTGCGGCCAGCAGTTTTAAACTATCCATTTCTTTTTCCGCATTCGTTACATCATGTTTCCCCAAAAAAGCCATTCCTTTTGCGTAATGCCAGATGGCCCGTGGATATACAAGGTCCCTTCCCGGCGGCGGAAGCGCTGCAATCGTATCCCACATCGATAATTTCACCGCTATGTAAAGCGGGATCGTATAATAGTGTTGCAAGGTTCCCCAGCCGGGCATTCGCATGATCTCTTCGGAAGTATGCTGCTGCAGCTTTTTGGCGGTTTCCCAGGCCAGGGCTGAATTGCCTTCCAGCGTTGCCGTAGCGGCCAGGAAATGATAATTATGCGGGAAATAGGCCAAAGGATAGGCCCCCTGGGCATGGCATGCAGTGGTATAGGCGCTGTCCGTCTCCACCGCGCGGATATTGGAAAGTGAGCCAAGATGATAATCCCCGGTATTGATATAAATATGCGACGGCATATGCAGCAGGTGGCCGGCGCCCGGCACCAATGTATCCAGCAATCTTGCGCTGGCCAGCGCTTTTTCGGGAGTGGCGGAAGCCTCCAGCGCATGCATATAGAAATGATGCGCCCCGGGATGCATTGGATGGGCCTTCATGAGATGCTCCAGCACCCGGACCAGCTCAGGGGTCCACGCTTTCGGGGCTTTCGTCTTTTTATCGTACAGGTCCCAGGGGTGCAGGTCCATCACCGCTTCAGCATACAAGGCTCCTATATCCGGGTCGGAAGGATATTGCGTATATACTTTTTTCATGGCCGCGGCATAAGCAGCGTCCAGGGAGCTCCGGTCTGCCGGCGGCTGTTGCACATACCGGGCGGCCAGCGCCTCGATGAGCGCAATTTCTTTAGGCGTGCAATTTTTGGAAAGGGACCGTGCTTTTTGGGCCGCTTCATATGCGCGCTGGAAATTATCTTCTTCCATGCCCCCGTTGTAGTTGGGGCCCAATACATATGCAAAACCCCAATAAGCCATCGCACAGGTGGAATCCAGCCGTGCGGCCTCGAAAAACGATCTTGCCGCTTCAGCGTGGTTAAAGCCATAAGACAGCATCATCCCCTGGTTAAAATACGCCTGCGCCTCCTTCACCGAAGTGGTGATCCTGAAATCAATGCCTCCCAAACCTTCGAATACCGGCGCTTTTTTTCCTGAAGCATACCAGGCTTTGTCCGTCGTATGCGGATTGTAGCAACCAACCGACTGGGAAGTTTTATCTGCCGGCTGTTTTTCTTTTGGCGCGTTACGGTTGACGCATGCAAAAAGGAAAAGGATAAAAATAAATGCGGGGTTGATCTGTTTCATAATATCGATTTGCAAACATGAGGATATTCCGGAGTTGACGGCGTCATTCATAAGTATGGTTCATGTCCCATCTTTGTACTGCTCACTTATAGATTTTCGGGGTATGCCGGGCCGGATGCCCGGAAAGCGCTCTTTTCTTCTCCTTCTAATTTACGGAATATTCCGTTACAGCTGTTATTTTGAACCAGGCCTCCGCCCAGGCCGGGTTTCCGCCCGTTTCCCGCGGCAGTATGCCCAGGCCGGATAAAAAAATCCCAATTCACTTTGAAATGCAAAGTGTTTTTACTTAACTTTGCATCACAAAGCACTTTATTAACCAATGCGCTAAAATCAAGGCTATGAATCTAAAGATGTTATCTGCGCTT
>CBFHAF010000752.1:0-2648 GCA_965653435.1 uncultured Chitinophaga sp. | reverse complement strand
GGGGAGGCCACTTTCGCAAATACGGCATACATGCCGGTATGCTCCACTTTAACGGTGTACTTGAGCCATTCGTTAGGGTTGGTGGAACCGATGTTATACAGCCCGCCATCCGAGCATACGTCGATGTCTACCCCTTCTGCCTTCCGGAAGTCCGGAGCGCCTTTGTTGACCGCGGGGTCCACATCGTAGTAAGCCACGCCCTGGCCGCCTATATCGAAATACCCGATCTCAATGTGGCCGGGGATCGAAATGGGCTTGCCGAGGAAGGGCGTCATACGGGGCGGGTACACCTTGTCTACGAAAGAAGAAAAACCGAAGATGTGCTTTGGCTCCAGCATGTGCACCATGCCGGTGCTGGTTTTGAGATTGGCAGCTTCCGTGGTGGTCATTACCCAGTTCTTGATGATGCGGGAATTGTTCTTGTCGCTATATTGTATCACCATAGATCCCCCGGCTTCTATGCCGGATGCCGTGGTGGTTATGGCTTTCCCGTTCATCTCGTATCCATAGGGCGTTACGAGGTTCACGCCGTCTGCGAAGCGGAGGGAATCGAGATTGTATTCCCCGTTGACCATATAACGGGTAAGCAGGGTATCCCAGATGCCGGTGCTTACGCTGTCTATGGTCCAGTTGCCCGGGTCGCCGCGTTTTTCGCGGGTGAAGTTAAGATTGTACATGGCGGCGTTGATGGAAAAGTCCTGCGGAACAAAGAAGGTTGTTTTCCCTGTTTTCAGTTTTTCCGCCAGCCCTGTTTTATCGAGGATGTACAGCAATGAATCGTACAGCCCGCCGTGATTGGCGCTTTTGATGAAGTCATAGGTGTTGCTCTTTACTTCACGTACCGGCTGCATGTTGCGGTATTCACTCTTTTCGGCGCAGCCTGCCGCGGAAAGCGTTATGCTGGCGGCCAACAGTATTTTGGAGAACGAAGTCGTTTTCATACGCGGTGATTATTTCCAGAATTCATTTTGTTGAAGAAGAGGATTCAGGGAGAGCGCGGTTTTAGACAGCGGCCAGTAGGCTGCGCCTTTCTCCACGTCGCTTTCTGTGAGGGTGGTGTATTTCGGTATCTTGCCGAAGCTCACCAGGTCGTACCAGCGCCAGCCCTCCCCGATCAGCTCCCGGCGGCGTTCTTCAAGCACTGCATCCAGGAGTTCTTCTCCGCTGGTGCCGGCCGGCAGCTTAACGAGCGTGCGCCTGTTGCGCCAGTCGTTGAGCTTGGTGAGCGCGGCGCCTTCATCGCCGGTGCGGGCCAGGCATTCTATCTGGAGCAGTATCAGTTCTTCGTAGCGGAACAGCACCACGCAGGAGTTGAAGAAGCGGAGCGTGGGGTTGCGCAGCGAAGCGTCCAGCATTTTGATCTTGTAGAACATGGGCTGCATGCTGCCGAGGTCTGTGAAAAACAGGCGGCCGCGCTCGTCCGTCACATCGGGATAGATGTTGAGGATGCTGTCTTTGGTAACGAATATCTCCGCTTCCTGCTTGGGCACATCGGGCGTGCGGAGCGTCCAGTATTCGATGTGGCCGGTGGTGGATATCTCCGCATGGTCCAGGTTCATATCGATCTGGAAGATGTTTTCGTTGGAGCGGCCGCGGAAGGTGCTGGTGCCTACGAGGTTGGCCAGCGTCACGTACCCGTATGGCGCAAGTGCCTGGTTGTCCAGTACCTTCTGGATCAGCGGCAATGCCGCGGCGTAATCTTTCATCCATGTTTTGATATGCGCCTGCAGGCACAATGCGGAGCCTTTGGTGGCCAGGATGCTTTTCCAGTGGCTGATGCCCTGGCCGCGGTAGTTGCCCGGCGCTTCGGGCCATTTGCCGTCGTAGGCCCAGGGCAGCTTCAGGAACGCCTGTTCTGCTTCGTTATAGGCAAATTCCAGCACTTTCTGCTGCGGTTCCCGGGCAACGGGTTTAAATTCACCGTCAGTATATTCGGTGACCAGCGGAACGTCGCCCCAGATGCGCACGATGTAATAGTAGATGAATGCGCGCACGAAACGTACCTGCGCAAGGTCCAGCTCCATTTCCGATTTTGAATAACGGTTGTCCATCGCCGGGATGAGCGGCAGCTTCTTTATCGCAAGATTGCATTGCGCAATGGCGGCGTAAAAACGGCGGTAATCGCGCCAGCTGTCCATGGCGGCATAGTTGGCGGTAAGCTCGTTCTGCCGCAGCGCCTTCAGGTCTCCCCGTTTGGTAACGGTAAAATCGCCCGCGCGCATTTCGCCGTAGGCCCAATGGGCATTTTCATTCAGCATGGCGGCGCGTAAAAGGCCGTAGCAGGCGAAACTGCCGGCCCAGGCGTCGTTTTTCGTCTTCCACATGTTTTCCTCGTTTACGGCGCGGGTGGAATCGATGTCCAGCATTTTATTGCAGGAGAGCCAGGCGGCCGCTATCACACATAGCAGTGCGCCTATCGATATATGTCGCATAAGATCGTTTTTAAGCATTAGAACTGAAGGTTGAATCCGAGGGTAAGGCTCTTTGGCTGCGGCCAGTTGTAGCCGCCCTGGTCGTACCCGAAATAGTCGAAAGCTTCGGGGTCGCCGCCGCTGTAACGGGTCCAGGTAAGCAGGTTGTTGCCGGTAACGTATACCCGCAGCTGCCGGATGCCGTTCTGCGCCATCCATTTGGAGCCGAGGCTATAG
>CBFHAF010000751.1:0-2652 GCA_965653435.1 uncultured Chitinophaga sp. | reverse complement strand
ACCAGCGCTCTGCTTTCCAGACGGATGGGCTGCGGGCATTGGTGTCCGCGGCGGCGGTTTTGGGCGTGCTGTCTTTCAGCGTTTTCTTTTTGATGGACGCGGAATCTTTCAGCGCCGGCTTTACGGGCGGAGTAATGGCCGCGCTGATGGTGTTGCCGTTTTTATTGATAGTGTCGCGGGCGGTGGAATTGTATTGAGTGTGGATCACCAGCGGTTTTCCATTGTTCGTTTGCGTGGATGGATAATTGGGATCTACGGCGGCTGCGGGCGGGGCGGGTGCGGGGATGACCAGCGCATCTGTTGTGCGGGCGGGCAGCGCGGCGAGGGCCGGCCTGTTCTTCAGGTGCTGTTGCAGCAGGAATACGCTGCCGCCGCCGATCGCCACGAACATGATGGCCCAGAAATAAGACAGCAGGCTTTCCGCAGTCTTGTGCTGCCGGATCTGCCGTAGTTGCTGCTTTTTATCGGGTTGCGGCGGCGGGCTGAACTCGCGGTGGATGAACTGGCTCAGCTCATGCGTGAGATGACCGTATTGTTCATGCAGATGCGGGTTGCTCATGGCCTGCAGCGCTTCATGGCAAAGATCGCAGTCTACAATATGTTGCTCAATAAGATGTTTTTCCACGGCCGTCATATTGCCGCGGTGGTATCGGAGCAGCTGGTCCCTGTTGATGCAGCGTACAGGGGTAAAGATCTTCAGGATCCGTTCTTGCCTTGGAGAGTGATTATTCATAAGCCACGTCCTTCAGTTGTGTTGCTATTTTCTTCCTGATGCCTTTCAGGGAGTTCCTTACTTTGTCCGCCGTTGTATGCTGGTGCCGTGCAAGTTCCTGCAACGTCTGGTGTTCGAGGTAAAAACCAGTGACGAGCGCCGCCTCTTCTTTGTTCAGCTGGCTCAGGGCCTGTTCTATGCGTGCGGTGATCGTTGCTCTGGCTATCGGGTTATTGCCGGCGTGTTCCACCTGGGTTTCAAGCCGCTGTATGGGTTGAGTAAGCGGGGAGATGTACTGGGCTGTTGTTTTGTAGCCCTTCACGAAATAACTTTGAACTATTGCATATACCGTTTCGTTTAATTTACCGAATGAAGAGGAGAGTTGGGAAGACATCTGGCGGATCAGCGCGGGAAATACGGTTTCAGCCGGCTTCTCCTGTGAAAGCTTTGGAAGGCACACCGCCACCAGCAGGTGACTGTAGCGGTCCAGCAGCACACCGGCGGCTTCCCGGTCCTGCAACTTTCTCATGCGAAGCAGCAATTCCTTATCGTTCAGGTTATTTAGCTGAAGGTGCATATGCTTATTATTATATTTACGCAAAACCGGGTCAAAAGTTCACCCTGCCCACATATTTTAAACAATTAACATGCCACTTGCCATTACTATCGTTCCGGTGATGCCGCTGCGCGCAGAACCTTCTCACAAAAGCGAAATGATCTCCCAGGCAATTTTCGGGGAATGCGTTGAAACAGAAACAGTTAATGCTGATGGTTGGGCTAAGGTGCGTTTGCAGTACGACGGGTACGAGGGCTGGGTAACCCTATCCCACCTGGAAACCATAACGTTAGACCTTTACAACGCCCCGTACACGCATGTTGCCACGCAATGGGCGGCACGCCTCAGCCTGAATGGCCAGCCCGTATACATCCCGTACGGCAGTTTGCTGAAGCTGGGCAGTCCGCAATGGGGAAATGTGAAAGTATCTGCGGAATCCGGGATTGAACCTTTTGTGCCTGCTAAATCGCCTCACCTTGCATGGCGCCCCATTGCCCACACCTTCCTGAATACGGCCTATTTATGGGGCGGAAAAACGGTCTTCGGAACGGATTGCTCGGGCTTTACACAAACCGTGTATAAAATCCTCGGTATTCCCCTGCTGAGAGATGCTTACCAGCAGGCGACGGAAGGGGAAACCGTATCGCTCATCCAGGAAGCCAAACCCGGGGACCTTGCTTTTTTTGACAACGAAGCCGGCAAGATCACCCATGTAGGCCTGCTGCTCAGCGACCAGGAGATCATCCATTCCTCGGGCAAGGTGCGCATCGACCCCATCGACCATCAGGGGATCGTGAATGCGGATACGGGGCTGAGAACGCATAAGCTCAGGCTGATCAAGCGGATGTTCCGGTAAGGTCCATATGGTTTGAACGCTTAAGGTCCATATGGTTTGAACGCTTTTACCCGGGGGTATGAACGCTTTTACTATACGTGATACCTATGGTTGACCTGGGGTATCCTTGCTGCTGACCTGCTATAAGGGGGGAATAGCCTGGTAACCTAACCTGGTAACTAACCGGGCCGGAAACGCATAAGCTCAGGCTGATCAAGCGGATGTTCCGGTAAGGTCCATATGGTTTGAACGCTTTTACCCCGGGTCGTGAACGCTTTTACTATACGTGATACCTATGGTTGACCTGGGGCATCCTTACCGCTGACCTGCCATAAGGGGGAATCGCCTGGTAATTAACCTGCCTTAAATAAAAAAGTGACTGAGAAGCAGGGCCTGCTTTCCCGTCACTTTTTTATTGAATTACATCGCCAATGCAGCCACACCGGGAAAATACCGGGGGAGGAGGGCAAGGGCGCCGTTAATTAGTTCTGTTGGCCGAACGTTTTATTGTACAGGTCAAATGCGTCGTTGATGATCTGTTCCGCTTTC
>CBFHAF010000750.1:0-2652 GCA_965653435.1 uncultured Chitinophaga sp. | reverse complement strand
CTGAAAAATGAATTGATTTCCCTGCCGGCGCTCATCGCGGCGCTCTCGCTGTTGCAAACCTGAAATTTTTTTTGAGCCGGCCGGTAGGATCTGACGCGTTAGTTGTTTTAGGGGTATATGGGCATGATGGAGAACAATGACCAGATCGTCCGGCTGATCGGTAAATACCTGGAAACCAGCCTGGATGAAGCAGAGCAACGTACATTAGACGAATGGCTGAACGCCGCTGAGGATAACCGCAGGCTGTTTCGGGAACTGACCGATCCGCAGCAGGTATCCCGGGGGCTGCGCCGTTTTTATGCCTATGATTCCAACCGCATTTCCCAAAAGATAGCAGAAGAAATACCCGCCTTTGCCGTTCCCGCGCCCGCGCCGGTGCACCGCCTGCACTTCCTGCGCCGCTGGGGCTGGGCTGCCGCCGCCGTATTGTTCCTTGGTGCCGGCGCCTGGTACTGGGCCGCGCAGGAAAGAACCGTACATCCCCATGTGGCGGCAGCACCGGCGGAAATACCGCCGGGCCGCGAAGGCGCCATCCTTACCCTGTCCGACGGCCGCAAAGTAGTGCTGGACAGCCTGGCCAACGGCGTGATCGCACAGCAGCACGGCACGGATGTGGTGCTCTCCAACGGGCAACTGACCTATAACGATGCCGGCAGCGACGCCTCCGCCACCGCATATAATACAATGACCACTCCCCGCGGCCGCCAATTCCGCGTCACTTTGCCGGACGGCACAAAGGCCTGGCTGAATGCGGCCAGCTCCGTCCGTTATCCCGTTGCTTTTACAGGCAGCGAACGCAAAGTGGACATTACCGGGGAAGTATATTTTGAAGTGGCCAAAGACGCATCGAAGCCCTTCCTTGTAAACGCGGCGGACAAAGCGGCCATCACCGTTCTGGGCACTTCCTTTAACGTGAATGCATACGGGAATGAAAAAAATATCATTGCAACGCTGCTCACCGGCGCTGTAAAAGTATCCGCACCCGGAAGCAACGAACCGGTGCTGCGGCCGGGCCAGCAAGCCAGCGTGAGCAGGAGCGGCGGCAAGGTGCAGGTGCTCGATGCCAACCTGGATAAGACCATGGCCTGGAAGAACGGCCTCTTCAATTTCGAAGGAGCCAGCATCGAAGACGTGATGCGCCAGCTGGAACGCTGGTACGACATCAGCGTCGTATATGAGAACGGCATACCGGACATTACATTCCTGGGAGAAATAAACAGGCAGATCGCATTGCCCGATCTGTTGGAAATATTAAGAAGAACAGACGTGGGATTCAGGATCGAAGGACGCACGCTTATAGTGCTGAACAACTAGCATACGACAGACAGTACGAACAAGGGATTAAAAATAATCAGACTAAGAACCAGCCAAATAAAGAACCGTCACGGATTGCAGCCGTGACGGTCTCACATGATCCGGTTGAGGCTTAAATGGACTTGCTATTCTCATTTATTAACAACCAAATCGCTTGCAATTTATGCAAAAAAAATGCTATTGGCCGCCCGGTAACAGGGAAAAACACGGCCCGACCAAAATCATCCCGGCTATGAGATCGACCAAAAGGAAATCCCGTCACGCCGGATTAATCATGAATGTGATGAAATTGACTGCAATCCTGTTGCTCGCCGCAATTTTCCAGGCCTCGGCCTCCGGCCATGCACAGACCGTTACCTTGTCTGCCAGGACTATACCTTTAAAGAACGTATTTGCCGCCATCAAAGCGCAGACCGGCTATGTGGTGTTCAGCAATGCCAGCACCATCGACGAGAACCACAACGTTACGCTGTCTGTAAAGGATATGCCGCTGGAGGAGCTGATGAACCTGGTGCTGAGAGACCTGCCGGTCACTTACCTGATCAAGAGCAAGACCATCGTACTGTTGCGCAAGTCGCCGGCGGCAGAGCAGCTGCCCGCACCGCCGCCTCTATCCGTGAGCGGCAGTATCCACTCCAGGTCCGGGGAGCCTTTGCCGGGTGTTTCTATCCGCGTGAAAGGCGCCAATATCGGCACTGTTTCCGCCAATAACGGGAACTTTTCCCTTCCCAATATTCCGGATAATGCTGTGCTGGTGATCTCCATGATCGGTTTCGAACCGGTGGAGATCCGCTTCAGGCCGGCCGCCGGCGGGTATACCGCTTACACCGTAAAGACCGATCAGGCAGGCCTGCTGAACGTGATTGAGAGCCGGGCACCGGTATTGAACATCGTCATGCGCCCCCGCGACCTTTCCATCAACGACGTAGTGGTGACCGGGTATTCCACCATCAATAAAGGCAGCTACGTGGGCGCTGTGTACAGCGTGCGCGCCGATGATATCAAGATCGCCGGCGAAACCAGCATCGACCAGATGCTGCAGGGCGTAGTGCCGGGCATGAGCGTAATGGTACAGTCCGGCCAGGTGGGCGCAACGCCGAAGATCCGCATCCGCGGCACCTCCACACTGCTGGGCAACCAGGAGCCCGTGTGGGTGGTAGACGGCATCATCCAGCGCAACCCGCTGCCCCTGCCGCCGAACACAGGCAGTCTTGCAGGCGATCTGAACGACCTGCGCCTCATCGCATCCAACGCCATCTCCTGGCTGAACCCGAACGATATCGAAACGATCACCGTGCTGAAAGACGCTTCCGCCACCGCCATCTACGGCTCGCAGGC
>CBFHAF010000749.1:0-2655 GCA_965653435.1 uncultured Chitinophaga sp. | reverse complement strand
TCGTCCCACTTGCTGTTGCGGGTCACGTCTATGAAGTTGTTCTGGTAGATCAGGCCCAGCGTGCCGGTAAGGGTCTCGGTGAGGGGGTAATCGATGCCGCCGCCCAGTATCAGCCCGGCTGTAAGGGGATTGATGTCTTTGAAGATATTGACCTTGTCGAACTTCTGCTGCCCGCTGATCACGTTGGCCCTGCCCCTGATGGGAATGCCCGCGAAACCGCCGAACTGGCCCCAGATACCCAGGCCCTGGTCCGTGTCTGTCCGCAGCTTGAGCGTCACCGGCACTTCGATGTACTGAAGGCGGATATCGTATTCTGAAGCGGCCGCGTTATAATCATCCAGCCCGATGCTGGTGTTGTATTGCATCGTGCTGCCCATATGGCTGATCTGGAGGCCGGAGCCGATCGCATAATTGCCGGTTTCGTCCAGGAAGAAGTCTGCCAGGATGCCGTAGCTGAAGTAAAAGCGGCCGCTGTTGCGCTCCACGCCGTTGTCCTGCGCTTTGAGGAACGATGCGCCGGGGTCCAGCTTGAAGCCGAGCCGCATTTTGCGGCCCGTTTTCTCGGACAGGGAATTGCTCAGCGTTTGCGCCTGCACGGCGGAAAAGATCAGCAGGGAACAAACAAGGAGCAAAGATTTCGGGAATAGATTGTTATGCAATATTTTTACCATTTCTAAAGTTTTAATAGGCGATGCAAAATTACAAGAATAAATATTTCCTGTTTGCCTTATTCCTGACGGGCTGGATAATTTCAGGATGCGGCGGAAGGAAAAATATCCCTGATGTGAGCCACATACCTATCGATGTTAGCATTCAGCGGTTCGACAAAGAATTTTTCCGTATCGATACCAATAACGTGCCCGGAGGGTTAAAATTGCTGGAAACCGCCTATCCCCGCTTTGCCCCCACTTATTTTTCGCAGATACTCAATTTCGGCCCGCTGGCAGACAGCAACCGGCTGATGCCCTTGCAGGTGCGTAATTTCCTGGCAAATAAAGATTTCAGGGCCCTGCAGGATTCAGTGGAAGCGCACTTCAGCAACATCAAGCCGCTGGAAGCTGAACTGACACAGGCTTTCAGGCTTACGAAATATTACATCCCCAGGTTCAATGCACCCAAAGTGGTGACCTTTATTTCGGCGATCGCCAATTACGGCGCAGTAACTGTGGACTCTACCGTTGGCATCGGCCTGGATATGCACATGGGCGCGGATTTCCCCATCTATGGCATGCTGCCTGACTATCCTGCTTACCTGGTGCGGAAATTCACGCCGGAATATATACCGGTGAATGTGATGAAAGTGGTGCAGCAGGACCTCTACCCCCCTCATGAAGAAGGCGCCCAGCTGGTTGCGACGCTCATAGACCTGGGCAGGCAACAGTATTTCCTGGAAAAGGTGCTGCCCGAAACGCCGGAAGAAACACGGCTCGGCTATACGAAAGCGCAGCTGGATTTCTGCAATGAGAATGAAGAGATGGTGTGGCAGTATTTTGTGCAGAATAAGCTGCTCTATACCACAGACTGGCAGGACATTATGCGTTATGCCGGCGAAGGCCCGTCCACGCAAGGCATGCCTGCCGGCGCGCCGGGACAGATAGGCGCTTTTACAGGTTACCGCATCGTGCAGGCTTACATGCGCAGGAACCCGGAAGTGACGCTGGAGCAGCTGATGGCAACGAAAGACGTGATGGCGATCTTCAACAAAGCAAAGTACAGGCCGTAGGCGATCGCTGCATTGGCCTTTCCTTCGTAGTACGCATTGGAGCGTCTTCGCGAGGCGCAGCTTGGGGATGTGCGGAGCGGCGAAGCGCCGTCATTGCGAGGAGCAGCGGAGGGTTTGTGCAGTAGGAACGACGAAGCAATCTCCTCCCGGTGTTTGGGGAAACTCACGTCCACGAAGAGATTGCTTCGTCGCCCCACCCGCTTTAGCCCCGCTGCTCCTCGCAATGACGGAGTCCACACAATGACGGACGGGAACATGGATCCGCGATAGTTTAAGCAAACGGATAATCACAAAAAAATAGTTATTGAACCTTGAGCTGGGTAAAAGCAGTACAGGGAAATATAAACCGGGCCGGGGAAGCCGGTATGGGCGGCTGAGCGCCGTGTATCAGTTCATTTTGAACGGAACCACCATCTGGAATTCCGGGATCTTCACATCGAACAGCTTTTTATTCAGCTGGTTCTCCATCTGGTATGTGCCGTACATTTTGCCGATCTCCGTGCGGAGGTTGGAACCGGAAACATACTGATAGCTTTCATTGGGCGCCAGCAGCGGCTGTACGCCTACCACGCCTTCCCCTTCCACTTCACGGTGAGAGCCGTTGGAATCGATGATATACCAGTGGCGGCGGAGCAATTTTATCGGGAATGTGTTGTTATTTTCAATGGTGATGCGGTATGCAAACATGAATTCACTTCCTATCGGATTGGAGTAATCCGGCTGATAAAACGTTTCCACGCTGATCGTGATTCCTTCTGTGACCTTCTTGACCATATGATCAACCTTTACCGTAAAAATAAGGAAAATACCCACGTTGTAACATTTTTTTATACTGCCCCCGGGGTTTTAACGATTCTTTAGGTTATTTCCACTCCGTCCAGCTCCAGCGCGTTTTTCTCGGCCTGGCGGGCATCTTTTTCGAAGGGGATGTT
>CBFHAF010000748.1:0-2656 GCA_965653435.1 uncultured Chitinophaga sp. | reverse complement strand
ACAGCAGTTCTCCAGCATCATACAATGCTTCTTGGTGCGCTCAGACGTTTCCACCAGCTTCCAGCAGTCTTCCAATGAAAGCGCAACGGGCACTTCGGAAGCGGCGTGGCAGCCATGTTCCATGGCATAGAGGGCCATGGGCGTATGCAGGTGCCAGGGTGTGGTGATGTACACCAGGTCCGGCTTTTCCTTATCGATCATTTCCTTCCAGCCATTTTCGCCGGAATATTCCCTGGCAGCGGGGCGGCCCGATTTCACCACGGTGGCGTTGGATTTCGAAGCGCGCTCAGGGAGAAGGTCGCAGATGGCAACGATCTCCACCCCGTCGATGAAGGACATGCGCTGAACGGCGCCCGGCCCGCGCATACCCTGGCCAATGAAGCCGATGCGCACTTTGTCGATCCTGGGGGCGGCGTAACCGCTCATGTTGAAACGCTGCTGTTTGCTGGATTGTTCCAATGCTGCTTTAAGCTCGCGGTCGCTGGGCGCCGTGGGGCCGGTGGCAAAGGAAGGGATGCCCATTGCAAGGGCTCCGGAACCTACCGCCAGCTGGCGGAGGAAATTACGTCGAGTAGCACTCATAATTTGTCGGTTGAGTTGTGGACTATGAAGTGGTTAAAATAGTAAAGTTTTAGGCTTTATTCATCATTTTTTGATGAACGTACGGATTCAGGTACAAAATTGCTAAATCAAGCGGGACGGGCATCTGCGCAAACGGTTGCGCAGAATAATGCATTGCGGCGGACAGGTGTTCTTTCAGAAAAAACGTCATTGCGGGGAATATCGTTATTGCGGGAACGATGGGGCTTTTTGCAGGAGCGCGGCGAAACAGTCTCCCGCATACCGGAGCATATCCATTCAACATGGGAGATTGCTTCGCCGCCCCTCCCGCTTTGGCCCTGCTGCTCCTCGCAATGACGCGATTTCCGTCCGTCATGCCGCCCGTTTTGGCATTGCTGCTCCCCGCAATGACGGGGCTTGCTTGTCAAAAAAAACATCCTCAGGAAAATACCAGCTTCTCCCCTGCCGGCAGCTCATAGGGAACTTTGCCCGGCAGGAAGATGCGCGCGGTGTGAGCGCCTTCCAGGGTTATCTCCTCCCCCTTCACTGTTATCCAGTTGCCTTCGCGCAAGCCTACCACCGGCGTATTGTTTTGCGTATGAAATTCCCTGATGCGGGTTTCCCTCGTTTCGCCCATGTGTTCCAGGCCGGGCACGGGGTCCAGGTAATGGGGATTGAGGTTGAAAGGAACAAGGCCCATGGTTTTGAAGCTGGGCGGGTAAACGATCGGCATATCGTTGGTGGTTTGCATGCTCACCCCGCCGATGTTGCTGCCCGCGCTGCAGCCGAGGTACGGCTTGCCGGCGTTCACGGCAGCGGCGAGCGCATCCATCAGCCCCAGGTCGTGCAGTTGTTTCACCAGCAGGAAGGTGTTGCCGCCGCCGGTGAAGAAGGCCTGCGCGGTGCGGATGCCCTGCAAAGGCTCGTCGAAAGTATGCAGCCCCCGCACGCGGATGCCTTTCTGTTCAAACACGCCGGCAGCGCGGCGCGTATAATCGTCATGGCTGATGCCGCCGGGGCGGGCGTAAGGAATGAAGACGATTTCGCCGGTTCCGGCAAAAAGCTCCGCCGTTACAGGTTCCAGGTATTCCAGGTATTGCCCGCCGTACAGGGTGGATGTACTGGCCAGCACGATCTTTTTTTGCATGGGCCAAAAATAAAGAAACTCTCCTTTTAACGGGAGAGTTTCTGATCCACATGTTACATCCTGGTTTTTTGAATGGCAGGGTTGATAAACATGGTTCCGTGGGGTTACGCTATATGAGGTAGCAACACTAAATAAACAACTCGTCATTTCCTTTTTCCGCCGCCAGTACGGCTTTTTCGAAGCGGGCAAAAAGAAGAGGTACAGGGATTTCGGACTTGTTCTCCAGCCGTTGCCGGATGGCCTGCTCTGCGAGCAGCGATACTCTGAACACCGGGGCGCCTACCACCAGCACCGCCTGCTCCAGCGGATGATACCAGCGGTATTCCAGGGGCCATTCCCGGAACCGTTCCGCAGCTACTTTAAAAAGATAAGCCCCTGCATGAACGGCCAGCCACTGCTGCATGTCGTGCAGCAATGCGCTGTTCCTGGCTTCAGACAGCACCACCTCCAGTATATCCAGGCTGCCCTGCCTGCCATCAAGCCTGCGCCCGAATCTTTCTTCATAGAAGGCAACGAACGATTCCGCCTGCCGGTTCACCAGAAGGGTTTGTTCGATGAAAGGCCGTTGTGATTGCCGGAAAAAGCGGGATAAGAGCATGCCTTCCGTTTGAATGATCAGTCTAACATGCTTAACAGCTCTCCTTTCTGGTTGTACATCAGCGTAAAATCTGTTCCCCCGTTCTTCGGTTCTACATATACGGTGATCTTCAACCCGTCTTCAGGACTGTCGATGCGGTTGGGCATGGAGATAGACACCATGTTGGAAACCATGTCCGACATCTTCTTTTCTTTCTCCATCTTTTCGATGGAAGCTTTTACCAGGTCAGGGATCTTTTTCAGGTCCTGCAGCTGGGCCAGCGTGAACATAAAATCTTTGGGCTTGGCGTCTCCCTCTATCTCCAGGGTCACTTCGGCTTTGTCCTGCCAGATGCCTTTCTGTTTCATCTT
>CBFHAF010000747.1:0-2670 GCA_965653435.1 uncultured Chitinophaga sp. | reverse complement strand
CTTTCTTCAGAACATTGGTCGTATTTTTAATCACTGTTATATTACCTGGAAACAATATCGATGAAATCAACTGTTACTGTCCTCCGCGAGAACGCATGGCTGTTCCTATTGTTGTTAATAATTGCTTCATGCGGGCAACCTGCGCCTGCAAATGAATCCCCGCAGCAGCTGAAACCTTTGGCAGACACTGTCGTCTTAACAAAAGATTCCGTGCCCGATGAGACTTCTGAAGAAGATCTATGGGAAGAATGTTACCTGGTGGCAGCTGATACCGGAACCGACTATTACGCGCTCCGCGGCATGCTGGAAGAGATCAGGGAGCTTACGGGGCAAGGGATCGACACTTTCGGCAGGTATTACAACGCGGAGAAAGACAGCCTGATACTCCCTGAAAACGATGAGGATGAAATGTGGGCGGGCGCTTATTTTCCCCGCCGTGAAATGACTCCGGCCGGGAGTATCGAGTACCTGGACGCTTACCGGCGTAGGGATACTTCCACCCGCATGCTGGTGGCCGTAGCCGGCCTGTTTGCGGATAAAAGCGGAGCAGACTCAACGCTGGCACTGATCCGCAAGAAATACCAGGGCGCCTGGGTGATGAAAACCGAATTGTATATGGGCTGCATGCATTAACCGCGCCGGATGAAGTTCCTGAAAAAGATATGGACCAGGCACCGGGAAAAAACGCCGCCCCCCGCCCACCGCGACTTTTGCAAGTTCTTTGCAATGCATGAAGCAGGCGGCATGCCGCTGGAAAAATGGTATATCGGCAAGCTGCAATTGCCGGGCGGTTTCGTGGTCGCCTGCGACCCTTTGCTGGGCCTGCACAATGCCTTCCCGTTCGCAAGGAAAGTGCCGCCCGGCGAATATCCCGCCACCATGCTGCTTGCCCGGTCCGGCTTACGCAGGCGCAATGCATTGCTGCTGGTGAAATTTGCAGACCAAAAGCCGGTCAAATTTGAGCTCGCGGCGCTTCCCGGTGAAACGGGCCCCATGGCGCGCAGGGGCAGCGGTTTCTCAGGCTTCACGGCAGACGCCGGCATCGGCTGCATCTGCGATGCACATACCCAGAAACACTACAACAAGTACCTGGAACGTTTCTTTAAAGACAACCCGGAAGGGAATATTTTCGATTCACTTTTCACCAGGGCCTTTGCGCGGAAAGCACGCGGGGAAGAACAGCTATGCTATAATTTTTACCTGCCCACCCATCCGCAGCTGAACGTGATCATGTTCCACACAGGGTATGGCGACGGCATTTACCCCGCTTACTGGGGCATTGCGGAAGACGGTTCGGTGAGCAGCCTCGTGATTGATTTCATAGTGTTATAAACTATTCATATGCCCGCTTTAAAACACATATTCGCAATTGCGGCCTGCTTTTTCAGCATGGCGGTTTCCGGCCAGAAGAAAGACCTCCGGGAAGGGGACATCATCTTCCAGAGCAATATTTCCCCGCAATGCAAGGCCATTGAGCTTGCCACGCATTCCAAGTTCAGCCACTGCGGGCTGCTTTTCAGGAACGACGCCGGATGGATGGTGCTGGAAGCCGTGCAGCCCGTGAGCGTTACTCCCTTCGAGGAATGGGTGATGCGCGGCAACCGGCAGCATTACACGGTAATGCGCCTCAGGTCGGACTCGCTGGTAACCCCGGAAGTGGTCGCTAAAATGAAAGAAGAAGGGAAAAAGTATCTCGGGAAAAACTACGATAGTTACTTCGGCTGGTCAGACGAGCGGATATATTGCTCCGAGCTGGTCTGGAAGATCTATCAAACCGCCACAGGCCTGGAAGTGGGCCAACCCAAACCCATGCGTGAATACGACCTGAGCCACCCGCTTGTGAAAGCCACGATGAAAGAACGTTACGGCAACAAGGTGCCGCTGGATGAAAAAATGGTATCGCCCGGTGTTATTTATGAAAGCCCTTTACTGGTAAAGGTTCTGGAGCGATAATGGGCTGCATGACACAATTGTTTTTTCCTTTTTTTAATGATGACAGATCAATAATGGAGGATCAACACAAATGCATTTTGTTTGTTATCCTGTAAAACGATCTTATGAAACGGCACCATATCCTGATACTTGCGGGAGCGCTTATATTCGCAGCCTGCCGGAATAATCCGAAAACCAATGCAACGGACAGTACGGAAATAACGCAAACCTCACCGGCGGAAGGCTATTACGAAGCCAGTCTTGCCGCAGCTTCCAGCCCCGGCAGGCACATCACGCTCAGCCTGCGCCCTACCAAAGACGTGGAAATGACGACTGATTATATGAACGCCACTCCTGAAATAGTGCAGATCGGCAACTGGGCCTCGCAGGATAGTGGCAGGATCCTGGTAACCCTCGTAACCGTTGGCAGCGGCAACCCGGAGAAAGACACGCTTATTTTCCAGCAGGAAGGGGAAAGCCTCCGTTATACCGGCAGCGATTATGGTACCGACGGGCTGACGCTGGTAAGAAAAGAAAAGCCTGCACCCGGCAACAAGGAACTGATCGTATGGGTGAAAGGCGAGGAGGAATGCGACCGCGGCCCGGGTTTCGGCAAAACGAAATGTTACCAGGTGCAGTACGGCGATAAAATGATGATTCCGGCAAATGAGGCCTGGGATAAGCTGATGGAGCCCATCGAGGGATTTACTTTCGAAAAGGGAAATATCTACAAGCTCA
>CBFHAF010000746.1:0-2675 GCA_965653435.1 uncultured Chitinophaga sp. | reverse complement strand
ATGACGGTTTTTCGTATCGGTAAAAACAACGGAATAACGGGTCGTACTCATTCAACATAGGAGTTTGCTTCGTCGCCCCGCGCACTTGGCTCAGCTGCTTCTCGCAATGACGATTTTTTGTATCGGTGTAACATAAGTGGTATAACAGGGCACCCAATATGGGAGTTTGCTTCGTCGAACGCAAACGCACACGTAACTCAGCAGCTCCTCGCAATGACGATTTTTTATCGGTAGAAAACAACAGAATAATGGGTGTATTTATTCAATGTAGGAGTTTGTTTTGTCGCCCCAGGCATTTAGCCCAACTGCTCCTCACAATGATGTTTAAAAAAATAAAAAAGCCCCCGGTTACCGGGGGCTCTCCTTATAACGCAACCTTTACGGTTTTACTTTCTCACACTTGCTCTTATCGCAGCTTACAGGCGGGCAAGGTTTCGGACATGCCTTGGTACAGCATTTTTCCGTACAGGCTTTTTTATCCTTTGTTTTATCCTTTTTTTCGCCATTTGCCAAAGCTACGGCACCGCTCATGAGCATAGCAGTGGCAGCCAACAGAAATATCTTTTTCATATGGTAAGTTTTAAATGAAATAAAATGAATGTGAAATAAGCCGGAGTGGATCAGCACCCGTCCGGCGGTTTCCAGGCGGCGGAGTAGTAGATATAGTCGTATGTTGACTGGTACTGGGGATAATCTTTTGCAATGCTGCACGGAGACCTGCCGGCCTGCCCGGTGCCGGTAAGCGTCATCACATAACAAAGCGGGCAGTTCAGGTAACAATTGCTGTCCTCATTGCCGGTATTGTCTTTAGCCGGTTTTTTGCAGGGACTGTCTGTTATCCCGGCCGAACAGGATGTTCTTTTAGCCGGGCAGGATGTTTCCTTTTCCCGAACAGGCATGCAGTACCCCGGCAAGGTTGCCAGCTCTGTTAAATAAATGAACAGGCAGAAACATAATATGGAAGCTTTGAATTGCAAGGCTGCATGTGTTGTAATTCTAAAATAACAAAAAATATATACAATATTTATTATTTGTTATGAACGGTAAGCGCCTGTTCCCGCCGGCTGTCTTTTTCGTAGCTTCATGAGCCGAAATATTACGCGCATGAAAATGAAGAAAACCATTCCCGCCCTCCCGGTGCAGGATATACAGCAATCAGTGAAGTTCTATACCGAAAGGCTGGGCTTTGCGGCCAGGTACCAGGATGAGGGCTATTGCATTGCGGTGCGGGACGATATCGAGATACACCTGTGGAGGTCCGGCGATGAAAGCTGGAAAAATAAAGGTGCGGAGCTGGCTGCAAAGCCGATAGACAGCGGCGCGGAGAGTTTCCTGGCCGGCACCTCCGGTTGCAGGATAGAAGTGCAGGGTATCGACGAACTGTTTGAAGAATATAAACGGCAAGGTGTTATCTACAGCCCTGATACCGTTGTGCGGAAGCAGCCCTGGGGGCACAGGGAATTCCCGGCACTGGACCATCACCGGAATCTATTGACGTTCTACGAAGTGATCTGAGGGCCGGCAACGATCTTCTTCAGCAGCACGATCTGCCCGAGGTGGTAATAACAATGCTCGATCATCGCATCGATGTTCCGGTGATAACTCCCGTATTTTTTATCTGTAAAATCTTCTTCCAGCTTCTCCTCAGGCAATTGCTCCACTGCACCGGCAAATGCTTCGGCATCGCTCCAGACCTTTTGGAGCAGCGCTTCCCATTCTTCCTGCGAGGTGACGGGAGGGGCATCGAAGCTGAATTTATCGCTGATGTCCAGAGGGCCGCCCCGCAGTACTTTCAGCACACCGGCAATGTAATAGTTAACATGAAAAGTAAGGGCGGCGATGGTGTTGAGCGGACCGGCCTTCGTGGTCGCCTGCTCCCATCCCAGGCCCGTCAGCTGGGCTTTGTAATTGGTGCCTGCCACCCAGTCTCCCGATAAAAAGATCTCCCTGAAGCGGCGGGCAAGCTGTAAAGCCGGATTGTTTTTCATTTGACGGATATTAATTACACGCGGTGCTTCCGCCTGAATTGGGAAGGCGAAAGCTTCACCACTTTCCTGAATTGTTTGTTGAAATTGGTCATATTGTTGAACCCGCTTTCCTGGCAAACATAACCGATGCTGAAATTGCTTTTCATCAGCTGCCGGCAGGCATGGCTTACCCTTATCTGGTTCACGAAGTGCGAGAAATTTTTCTTGGTCCTGTTCTTAAAATACCTGCTGAAGCTGGAAGGGCTCATCATGGCGATCCGTGCTATCTCCTCCAGCTGTACCTCCTGCTTGAAGTTCGCCAGCACATAGTCGAATATCTTTTGCAGGCGGTCGTTTTCCCTGCTGCTTCTCCCGATCACCTCCGGGCTTGAAAGCACGGAGTATTCAGTGGATTCAGACAGTTCCTTCAAAATAGCCAGCAGGCCCATCAGCCGGTCCATGCCGCTGCAGGAAAGCAGCGCCTCCATTTTTTCAGCAACACGGGCCACCGTTTTTCCGCTGAAATGAAGGCCCATTTTCGATTTTTCGAACAATAACAGGATCTTTTGCATTTCGGGTATCTGCAAAAAATCCTTTCCCAGGAATTCTTCCCTGAAATGGATCACCAGCGTTCCGCCCCGTTTTTCCCCATCGTCTTTCCGGTACCAGTGCGGCAGGCTCGGGCCTAAAAAATCCAGCTCGCCTTCG
>CBFHAF010000745.1:0-2678 GCA_965653435.1 uncultured Chitinophaga sp. | reverse complement strand
CATCGATTGGGAATACCCCGGCGTACCGGGCGAGGAAGGAAATATCTACCGCCCGGAAGATAAACAGAACTACACCCTCATGTTCCAGGCCATCCGCGCATCGCTGGATACCCTCGAAAAGGAAACCGGCGGAAAATACCTGCTGACCACCGCGGTGGGCGGCGGAAAATATTTCATCGAACATACCGAAATGGAAAAAGCCCAGCAGTACCTGGACTTTGTGAATATCATGAGCTACGATTATAAAACGAACCCGAACGGCATCGCCGGTCATCATACCAACCTGTACGGCTCTACGAAAGACAGCACGGAAGCGTCTGCGCACCGTTCCGTGCAATACTTCCTGCGCGCTGGCGTGCCCGCCAATAAGATAGTGCTGGGCTGCGCGTTTTACGGCCGCGCCTGGCAGCTGCCTTCCGGCGACAAGCGGGGGCTGAACCAGCAGGCCCTGAAAGGCGCCAGGGGAGGAGGTTACACCCGCCTGAAAGACAGCCTGATGGCGCAGGGATACATCCGCTACTGGGACCGTCGCGCTAAAGCTCCCTGGCTGTGGAATCCTGCGCAGAATATTTTCATCACTTACGACGACGAGCGCTCCGTGCGCGAAAAATGCCGTTACGTAAAAAAGCACAAGCTGGCCGGGGTCATGTTCTGGGAATATTCCAGCGATCCGAAAGGTTACCTGCTCAGCAGCATCCATAAAACTTTTACAAAGTAATTACGCCTGTCCGCAGTGGAAGCCGGCCCGCTCAAAGCCTGCTTTCCTTTGAGACCTGACGTAATTAAATCCTGATTATATGCATCAACGATTCGCGTTTATTCTTTTGTTGTTATCCATTCTGTCGGCAGCGCCGGCATCCGCGCAGGCGCCGCCTTTCCCGCAGAAAGGGCTGAAGCTCAAATGGGAAGTGAAGGAGAATGGCTTTATGGGCGAGGCGAAAACCTTGTCGGTATTTACCCTTACCAACGCCACGAAAAAAACATTTCCGGCTGCGGGATGGACCATTTACTACAATTTTATCCGTTTCACCACGCCGCTCCGCACCGAAACTGCGCCAGCCGTGGTGCCCGGGCATGTGAACGGGCATCTTTACACCCTGAAGCCCACGGCTGATTTCAAAGGGCTGGCGCCGGGAGAATCCATCCAGATCAATGTTGAATCCGGCGCCTGGGTAACCAACTACACCGATGCGCCCGACGGGCCTTACATCGTTTGGGATGAAGCGCCCGCCAAAGGATATGCCATCGCGGATTACACCGTGGTGCCTTCCACGGAGGACAAGCAGCTCCGCCGCCAGGCGAACGATTCGAAAGTGCGCACCACGCCGGAAGATATTTTCAAACGCAACAGCCTGATCAGGGACATACCGCTGGAACAGCTGCCGCGCATATTCCCCACGCCGGACAGTGCCCGCAACACTGAAGGCACGTTCACGCTGGATGCGGGCGATGTGATCGCCTATCATCCTGAATTCAGGAAGGAAGCGGAGTTCCTTGCCGCTATCCTGAAGGAAGCGCTGGGCAAGCCGGTAAAGACAGCAGAAGGAGATAATGGCTCCATTGTGCTGGGAAAGCTCCTGAAAAAAGAAAATTCCTCGCCTGATTCATATCGTCTTGGCGTAAGCAACGATAAGGCCATGTTGTTTGGCACTAACGCCGAGAACGTATTCTACGCCATACAGAGCTTCCGCCAGCTGCTGGGAGAGCCGGAAAACGGCGTTATTTCCATTCCCGGCATTGAAGTGAAAGACAAACCCCGCTTCGGTTACCGCTCGTTCATGATAGACGTTTCCCGCAACTTCCAGCCGAAAGCCGAAATACTCCGCATCCTGGACGTGCTGGCGCTTTACAAGCTGAATGTACTGCACCTGCACATGAGCGACGACGAAGGCTGGCGTATTGAAATACCCGGCCTGCCCGAGCTGACCGAAGTAGGCGGCCGCCGCGGGCATACGGTGGATGAGCTGGATATGCTGCAGCCTTCCTACGGTTCCGGCCCTGATGCCAACAACACGACTGGCAGCGGCTGGTACACGCGGGCGGATTATATCGGGATACTGCGTTACGCAAAAGCGCGGCACATTAAAGTGATCCCTGAAGTGGAAATGCCTGGTCATGCCAGGGCCGCCATAAAAGCCATGGATGCGCGCTACGCCAAATTCATGAAAGCAGGCAATGCGCAGGCAGCCGGTGAATACCGCCTCAGCGACCCCGGCGATAAAAGCCAATACCGTTCCGTGCAGGAATGGACAGACAATGTGATCAACGTAGGGCTGCCTTCCACCTATAAATTCATTGAAAAGGTGACGGATGAGCTGGTGGCGATGCATAAAGAAGCAGGCGCGCCGCTGGACGTTATTCATATGGGCGGCGACGAAACGCCCGCCGGGGTATGGGAACGCTCGCCCGCCTGCCGGCATCTGCTGGATACCAGCGCCTCGCTGGAAACGGTGGATGACCTCTGGCCTTATTTTTATGACAAAGTAGCCCGGATCGTGAACCAACGGGGTTTACAGCTGTATGGCTGGGAAGAGGCCGGGATGCGCAGGACCAAAAGGGACGGGCGCAATGTGATGATCGTGAACCCGGATTTCGGGGCCCGCAACTTCATGGTGGATGTGTGGAACAACGTAATGGGCGGCGGAATGGAAGACCTTTCCTACCGCATGGCCAACGGC
>CBFHAF010000744.1:0-2700 GCA_965653435.1 uncultured Chitinophaga sp. | reverse complement strand
GGCACGAAGTGCGGATCCCATGTGGCCATTGAGAAAGACAAATTAGTACACATGAGTTCCGGCACGAAGTGCGGATCCCATGTGGCCATTGAGAAAGACAAATTAGTACACATGAAACATCTAACAGGACTATTGCTGCTTATCGGAACGGCCTTCGGGGCGCAGGCGCAACATGACCATCATATGCCTGCCAAAAAAGACACCGTTCCTGCCAAAAAAGATACTTCCATGCATGCCGGGCACGATATGCACCAGGGCCATGATATGCATGAAGGGCATGACATGAGCAATATGACCAGCGCCTATTCCCTGAACCTTCCCATGAACAGGAATGGCTCCGGTACCAGCTGGCTGCCGGATAACAGTCCGATGTACATGTATATGGCGCAGAAAGGGAAAACCTCTTTTATGTTCCATGGCAACGTATTCCTGCGGTATACATCCACAGACTTCACCGCCAGGGGTTCCCGCGGCGCGGCAAAACTGGATGCGCCCAACTGGTTCATGGGCATGATGAACCACCGCGTGGGCAAAAAGGGATTGCTGAATGCTACTGTAATGCTGAGCTTCGACAGGCCCGTGATGGGCGGCGAAGGGTACCCGCTGCTGTTCCAGAGCGGGGAAACATGGCAGGGCAAAGCCCTGGTGGACCGCCAGCACCCGCACGATCTTTTTGCCGCGCTCAGCGTGGGATATACTTATGCTATCAATAAAGACATGGATGTATACGCTTACCTCGGTTATCCCGGTGAGCCGGCCATCAGCGCGCCCGCCTTCATGCACCGCGTGTCGGCCATGAACAACCCCGATGCGCCGCTGGGCCATCACTGGCAGGATGCAACACACATCACCTTCGGTGTGGGCACGCTGGGCTTCCGGTACAAACAGGTGAAAGCGGAATTCTCCAGCTTCACGGGCCGCGAGCCGGACGAGAACCGTTACGACTTCGACAAACCGCTGTTCGACAGCTATGCCTACCGCCTGAGCTACAACCCTTCCAAACAATGGGCGCTGCAATTCTCACAGGCATTCGTGCACAGCCCCGAAACGCTGGAGCCTGAAGAGAACGTTACCCGCACCACCGCTTCAGCCGTTCATACCGCGCTGCTGCGCAAGCCCGGCAGCTTTGTGGCTTCCACAGCGGTTTGGGGCCTCAACAGCAAAAGCGACGGGCACAAGGAACATTCATTCCTCGCGGAAAGCAACCTGCAGTTGCAGAAGAATGCTATCTACGGCAGGTATGAATTCGTAGAAAAGAGCACGCATGAATTGCAGCTGGAAGATAAGCTGGGCGAAGCAAAATTCAGCGTTCATGCCTTTACGTTAGGATATGCCCGTACGCTGGCCACCTTCTGGAAAACGAACCTGGCGGCGGGCGCCCAGGGCACCGTGAATGTGCAGGATAAAGGCCTGTACGGGATTTACGGGAAAAACCCGCTGAGCGCGCAGGTGTATCTCCGCATCAGCCCGGCCCTTCACCGGTAAGGTTATTCAGAAAATAAAACGGGCCGGCCGGAAGTAAAAAATTACTTACCGGCCGGCCTCTTTAGTTGAAGCAAAAAGATACCGCGTTGGCGCCGCCCGTCATTTACTGTTCCGCTTTTTTTCCCGGGAATAAATGAAGCGCACATCTATAAAATCGGCCACATGCCGGTGCGCCTGCAGATTAAAACCGGCGCCCAGGCGCTCATTGATCCGGTAATGTATTCCCCAGCGGTGGTACAGCCTGTCGAAATAAGGCGTTCTGTCGAACAGGTATATGCCGATGCGCTGGCTGAAGAGGAATTTTCCCAGCAGAAATTCGTGGCCGGCCAATAACCCTGCCCTTACATGACTTGCTTTGATGGAGTCCTGTTTTAATTGCGCGCGTAATGCCAGGTCTGTAAATATCTCCGTGCCCAATGTCAGCGCATGGATGCCGCCAACCTGCTTGCTGCCCTGAAGGCCCAGGCCGATGATGGGCAAGCGGCGGCTGTTCCCGTTTTCGTCTAAAGCTCTTTTGGCAATGCCAAACAAGCTGAGGTCCCAACGCGTGACGTAATCCGCCTTGTTTTTTTCCTTTGAGCGAAGGCCGCTGTAATATGGCTCCGGGCGGGGGCGGTAGCTGAGGGCGATGCCGGCGGTAGGCCAGTTGATGCCTTTGTTCGGCTGGCGCAGGCCGCCGTTGGATTCATGCTGGTAATTAACGGATGCGTTGATCCACCACCGGTCATTCAGCCGCACCCAAACCCCAAGACCGAACAGGAGGTAACCGCTCAAAGCCGTGCTGTAAGACTGGTTAGCGGGGTTGCGCAAACTGTCATGCGGATTGGTAAGATAGGAAAGCCCGGCTACGCCTTTAAAGGAGAAAAACACATCTTTGCCGAGCCTGTAAGCAGGCTCCAGGAAATAGCCTGCCGTGAAGCTGCTTCCCAGTATCCGCGTATCATAATCATAATAGGCAAGATGAAGGCCTTTCCGGGGAAAACAATTGCATAAGTTCCAGATGGCGGCATCATTCCTTTGCCAGCTGACGTTTAGATCTATTCCCGTCGGGTTGGCTCCTTTGGTATTTTCAACGGCAGGTGAATGGGCTAAAATAAAGCCGCGCTGAATGCCTGCCCCAAGGCTGAAAATATTGCTCCTCCGGGGCCCGGCCGGCATTTGGGATGCAGTGTCTTGCTGCGCTGAACTGCGAAGTACCGGCAGCAGGAACAACAA
>CBFHAF010000743.1:0-2701 GCA_965653435.1 uncultured Chitinophaga sp. | reverse complement strand
GACAAAGGCCACGTAATGACGGTTATAGATGCCTTTCTTACTAAGCAGCGGGTGAGCCAACTAAAAAGGCCCCTGCATGCTGCAGGAGCCCTTTTTCACCAAAACATACACCAGGCGCTTTAAACCTGTGGCCGTGTATTTAATCTTCAGCGGCTACCCGCCTTCGTTCTCCACCGTGGCCTGACTTACGCCGGTCATTACCGCGCCGGCGAGGGCCACGTAACCCGCCACCTGGGTAATGATCGCCGGCAGTACAACCGGCAGGCCTATCACGGCCGCGCTGATGGCCGTCAGCACCAGCCCGATAGTACGGACCTTCTGAAAGAAAGGCGGCGTGGGAGCCATTAAACGTTGTCCAATATTCATATCTGAACAGTTTTAAGGTTAGAAAATTGCATCCGGGCGGTGCGCGCCCTGTGCAGGCGTTACGCCGTGCCGGATACGTTTATCAGTGCCGTGGAATTATGGGCGCCGTTGTGCAGGTTGTACAGCTGGCCATTCACCTGTTGGAAGAACTCGATTCCTAAAGCCAGGAACAGCGGTTTTGTGCTGGCTGCCGGCAGGGTGATCGCCATATTGAGCGGGGCCGTGGGCGTCCGGTCAATCACAAGCTCCGCAGAGCTGACCAAACCATCCGCAAAGGCTTCCCCTTCAAAATCCACTTCCGTCGCGGCGGCGTTGATCCGGTAGTGTGTCGCACCGGCCGGCGCAACGATTCGGGTTGCCGGAACAAAAGCCGGTATGTCTACTGTGGCTGTGCCTGCTGCCCGGTCAATGTTCGCCGTGAACGGGGCATAAAAGGTGGTTTTCAGCCGTCCACGGGTATTAAACTCAAACCCTTTCAGCAGCTCCGCTTCGCCATCAATGACGTTCCGCTGCCCACGGGCGTTGGTCGCATCCGCCTTGATCACCTTCATGAACTCCCGCACCAGTCTGCCGTACATGTAGCTGTCGCTGGTTTCAGCAATCAGGCCGCGGAAGGCGGTGTATAACAGCCGCGCGGCCTGGCCGGCTCGGCCAAATTCGGAGCCGTTCTCCCGGGTACGCTGGAAGGCGGGATCTGTTGCAATGCGTTCCGCATCTACGCCGCCTTTCTGGCGGGCCAGGTCTCCGGCTACTGTAGAGTAAAACGTCACGTTGCCGATACTGCCCTTCAGCTTGATAAGTCCCGTTTGTCTTGCCATGTTATACGATTTTAATAAATAATGAGGCAATTTGCATAGCCATGCCCGTTAGGCTGTTACATCTGCGCGCGATGCCGTAAATTGCTTTACAACACCAAGCTACACAGGCATTTCATCACAGAAAAATTTCCATTCCGAACATGCCGATTATGCAGAAAATAATACCTATCCGCATGGTGATTTTTGCGCGGGATATACAAAACATCACCGGACGCAGTGAGCGGGCCTCACGGCTTTTAATGCAGAAGATCCGCCAAGCCCTGGGCAAAAAGCCGGGGCAGTTTATTTCCGTTGCTGAGTTTTGCCGGTTTACCGGACTGAGTGAGGAAGAGGTACATGGCTTCCTAAAGAAGTAAAAAGCCATATCTACGTTGGGGGGGGCCGAAGGGCTTAAAGCGTTCTGATTATACTTTGAGGCGCATTTCTTTAATTTGTTTATCGGGTAACTAGCTCGTAAAATATTCTTGTATCGTTATAGCTGATTTTACGATCAATTCGATTTCTTACTCCGATCATTCTGCCTGTGGGTACCTGGGTAGAGCGTCCTTCAGCATAATCCTTCTCAGCTCTCGTTTGAACGACTTTTACACCAAGGCGGCTAAGGGCTTTCTTTGCCAGATCCGGCAGCGGCTCTATGGGCAGAATTTTACCTGTCAGCGAAGAAACCTTCGTTTTGGCATATAGCCCGTAACCAATCCGGATCAGTTTACCTTTCCGTATCAGCGCCAGAAGTGCGCGGCCAACCTGGTCATAGCCGCCAAAATCCTCAAAATCCTCCCTTAGAAGAACTGGGGATTTCATGCGGGCCATTCTCGCAGCAATCTTTCCTTCTATCGTGTCGATATATTTCATTGACTATTAATGAATTAACTTACAAATGTACGACATTTTAAATGCAAAAACACGACAATTTGGCTCCAATTATTAAGAAATTTTAATCTGTTCTCAGCAAATATTTTAGAGAGACGAGGACTATTATAGAGAATATCGTCGCGTTATTTTCGATAGTTCTTTCACCCTTTTTGTCGTATTCGATGTCTTTTATATAACTAAAACAAACAATTATGTATAGATGGGAATTCTATCAAGATTCAAAGGGTGACTGGCGTTGGAGGAAAATCTCAACCCAGAACGGCCAAATTGTAGGTGCCTCTTCAGAGGGCTTTGCCAGCCGGGCAAATGCAGTAGCCAACGCAAAGCTCAATGGATATACGGGATCATAATCCCGTGGCTTTATTTCTCAAAGCTTTTAATTGAGCCTTTAATCTCTTAATGGTCCCATTTGTCTTGCGATTTTTCCATTGCGGCAGATGGGCCATTTCATGAATAAGCCCTTCATCAGAAAGGCAGCATTAATTTCGTTGCGCTTTGAAGAAAACAACTTAAATTCAGACTACAAGGAAACAGTAATTGATTTTTTCACTCAAGGATATTAAAGTATAAGAAAATGGTACTTGCTTTTGATAATAACATAAAGCGGCAGATAAAAAAAGTAGTTGATTATGCCAAACTTAACA
>CBFHAF010000742.1:0-2707 GCA_965653435.1 uncultured Chitinophaga sp. | reverse complement strand
AGGTTGCCGTCGTTGGTGAAGGGAATTTTCATTTCATGCTCCTGTATCCAGGTATAGCCGCTGGCGCCGGAGAAATCCATTACAAAATCGAAATTGCCGTATTGCAGGCCGATAGACAGGCCGAAGTTCATGTTCGGCTGGCCGCCGGAGGCCCATCCCAATGGCCTGCGGTCGTTATTGGTGATCTTTCCGTCTCCGTCGAGGTCAGCGTATTTCAGGTCGCCCGGCAGCAGCGTGCGGTTGCCCTGCCCGTCGATGTTCACCGGATAATTGTCTATTTCTTCCTGGCTCTGGAACTGGCCGATATATTCCAGTATCCATTCAAACCCTTGCCAGCGGCCTTCGTTGGAGGAGAAATACTGATCAAGCGAGTTGAAGAACACCGGGTTATAACTGGAAATGAATTTGCCGCGGGAATAACTGACGTTGCCGCCAACGCGGTATTTCAATTTACCGCCCAGCTCGCCGTTGTATTGCAGGTCGAAGTCGAAACCGGTACGTGCGTCTTTGTTGATATTCTCGTCTGGCAGCGCGTAACCCAGCTCAGAGGGGATGAGCACGTCCGTTCTTTTACCGCGCAGGCCGTCGCGTTTGCGGTAGTAATAGTCGATGGCGCCGGTAAGCTTCTGGTCAAAAAATCCAAAGTCGATGCCCAGGTCGAGGTGCGAGCTTTTCAGCCAGGTTACATTACGAACGGGCGCTCCCCTGTCGCGCGAGCCTACAACGGGCTTTCCGTCAAGGATGGCCACGCCGTCGTTATAGTTATACCCTTCCACAAAAGCGAATTCCGCAAGGCCGAGAGCAGTACCATCGTCGCCAAGTATGCCGTAGGAGGCCCTGATCTTCATGTCGGACAGTATGCGGTCGTTGCCCAGGAGGTTTTTCATGAACCCTTCTTCGGTGATGCGCCATGCAGCGGACACGCTGGGGAAATAGCCCACGCGGCGGTCCGGCGCAAAGAGGTATGAAGCATCGCGGCGCATAAGGCCTTCGATGAAATATTTGTTGGCGTAGTTGTAGTTCAGGCGGCCCGCCACACCGGTCCTTGCCTGGCGGAAATCTTCATCCGTATAAGTATCCGCCGTGCTGAAGTAGATCAGCGGCAGCACGTTGGTGATGGGAACAGCATGTATCCAGTTACGGAGGCGCTGGTTCCTGATGCGTTCAGACACGACCATTGCCGAAACAGTATGTTTGCCGAACGACTTGTCGTAAGAAAGCCTGATCTGCGAGGTCGTATTGATCTGCTTCTCCTGGTTCCTTTCACGCCATGGATTGGTGCTGCCGCCCGTGCGGGTGTAGGTATCGTTGGAAGGATTGTAAGTGTATGTATCGTATGTGTATTCGTGGTTATTGAGCATGTTGTCTGCTATATAATACGAATACAGCCCTGAGAGCTTCAGCCCTTTGATGCCGGGAATTTCCCATTCGCCGTCGAGATTCGCCTGCAGCTGGCGCCATTCGTTCACGAATTTGCCGGCGTATTTGGTATTGAGATATCCCCAGTTGGTTTCGTTGTGTTTGATGTCGTTGAGATAATTGGGGTTATCGTTGGCGAAAGGCCTTTCCATCGGCGTATTGCGCAGGATGGCGAAACGTGCCTGCCAATAGTCGTCTGCCTGCGGCACGCCTGGATTTTCCCTTATTTCCACCCTGCCGTTGATGGACATGCCTACTTTAAGACCATTGGCCACGCGGGCGGACACGTTGCTCTGGATATTGGTACGTTCAAACTTGTATTCCCTTCCCAATACGGAGTTCTGGAACAGGTGCGTAGCGGAAAGATAATAAGTCACTTTTTCCGTTCCGCCGGTAAAATTCAGGTTGTAGGTGTTGATAGGCGTATTGCCCTGCACGATAAAATCGCGCCAGTTGAAGCTCTTATAGCCATATTCCGTTCCCTGCCTGTATTTTTCCAGCTCTTCCTTGGTGATGTTGGTAGTGATGGGATTACCGCCGGGATTCACAAAGCGGTTCATTTCCGCTTCGGCTTTCAGGCTCATATATTCATAGGAATTATCGAGCACATCGATGAAACGCGTCCAGTTCTGGATGCCCCAGTTGGCGGAGAGGTTAATGGAGCTGCGCTGGCCGAGCTTTCCTCTTTTGGTTTGCACCACCACGACGCCGTTCGCCGCACGCACGCCGTAGATGGCCGCAGATGCGTCTTTCAGGAAAGAGATGCTTTCGATATCGTTAGGTGCGATGTTGTTGAACTGGCCCTGATCCTGCTGAACGCCATCTATTACGAACAGCGGCGTGCCCATGTTCCGGATCTGTATGGCAGCGGATGCGCCGGGCCGTCCGTCCGCCATCCTGAAGGATACACCGGGCACTTTACCGGCCAGCGTAGTGCTCACGGTGGAGCCGCCGCGCACGTTGCCGATCTCGTCCGCCGTAACGGCGGATATAGCACTGGTGAGCGATTGTTTTTTGGTCGATCCGTACCCTACAATCACCACATCTGTCAGGTCCGTGGCGGAGCTGGCCAGGGTGATGCTGAGGGTTGCCCTGTTGCCTACCGGCACTTCCTGTGTTCTGAAACCCACCATGGTGAATACGAGCACAGCATTTTCCTTTACATTAATGGTGAAGTGGCCTTCCATGGTAGTGAGGGTACCGTTGCGGGTACCTTTTTCGTAAACGGTGACCTGCGGCAGTACGTTGCCGGTGCTGTCTTTAACGGTTCCCGTCACTTTTTGTGTTC
>CBFHAF010000741.1:0-2722 GCA_965653435.1 uncultured Chitinophaga sp. | reverse complement strand
CGGTGTGATCAAGCCCCCGGCGCCTTTTCCGCCACGGTCTTACCGGCTTCCGGCGTGGACGCCTGGCCGGATTGCTCTTCTTTCACCAGCCAGCGCGTTGCTTTGTACCTGGGCAACATTTCGTTCATTTTTTTCTTCAGCCATTTCGATACCAGCTCAAAAACGATAAACCCGATCACGATAGACACCACCCATTCCATTTTGGTATAGGTATGTTTGTCCACCACTGTTTTGTGAGCGGTAAGGCCCCATAGGTTCCGGATGCTGCGGGTGGTGAAGAAGTGGGACACCAGGCGCGCGGACGCCATACCAATCACAAATCCCAAAAAATTACCGACGTAGTTATTATAAATGTATTCAACGAATTTCCGGATGACCCCGTTCATATAAATTAATTTTAACATACTAATATAATTCCTATATCCGGATTATACCAGTATGTCGCATAAAATTCATATTGATCCCGGGAGTGGCCCTTGAAAAGCGGCTTCTGGCACACAACCGGCCATCCTCAATAAAAAGAAACTGCGCAACATCATGCAATAATATCCCGCCTGGACAGGCGGGAACTATCATCCTCGTTTATATAGCTGGTACTTTAGTGCTGAAAAAAGCGGGAACCATCCCATTCTTCAAAGGAAAAGCGCTTTACCTTGAAATTAAGGTCGTATACGTCCCGGTTTCAAGAGTGAATACAGCAGTACCATTCTTAACTATTACCGGGTGCCCTTCCTGCATATTCCTCTGTTTATCGGTCACCCATACTTTTAACGGGCGGGCGCCGGCCGGCAAACCTTCCAGCGTTACCTGCCGCGTTGTGCCGTTATTCACCAGGTGAATGGCATAAGTTCCTGTTGCGGGATCGCCGAGGGCGGCGATGGAAATATCTTTTTTCCCTGAAACGGCTTTCAGGGCTTTGAGGCCCGGCGGTGTGGAAGCCAGCTGTTTCAGGTTCCAGAACCTTTGCGTGGGGCGCAGCGGGGAATGGTCCCCGAAAATTCCGCCGCCCGCCATCGGCGAATAATCCGCCGTGAGCTGCCATTGCAGGATAGATGCGGGCTGGCAGATATTGAGCAGGCGGGTGTAAAGATCGATCTCCTCCCTTGCATAAGTTTCTTCTTCGAACACCTGCGGGTAACCCCATGCCTGCGCATCAATGCTGCCTTCGCCGACGATCAGCGGGAGGTTCATCCGGGTGGCGGCCTCCGCCCATTTTTCCAGCGTAGGCCGGTCCCAGCCGCGCCAGCTGTGGAACGACACGGCGCCGATATAAGGCCGCGCCGCGGTATCCTGCATGGCCGGATCAATAAATGAATAAGTGGTAGCGTCGGAATTATCGCCCAGCAGCATTTTTGTCGCCAGGCCGCGTTGCTGCAAATGTGCGCCCAGGCCTTTTATAAATGCGGCATGCTCTTCCCCCGTTTGCCGGATGTTGATACCAAGATCCGATTCATTGAAGGAGAACATGCTGATCTTTACCCCGTAATGTTCGTCCAGGAATTGGATGTAATCGCCGATCGACCGGTAGATCTCCTGTATGCTGGCGTAATCCAGCGGGTTGCCCCAAACGCCCTCCGGTGTTGGAGCGGAGCGCGGTGTGCCCACCACGGCCCATGCCGGGGCAGACCATGCGGACAATATCACCGGCATGCCCAGCTTACCCAGCCGCTGCGCCATTTCCATGGCATTCTTCACATGGAGGTGCAACCGGCCTTTTCGCGCGGAGTCCAGCGGGTTATCTGTTTTATTGACCTGCCAGAAACGCCAGGGCATTTCTACCCTGCCCCAGGCCACCCGCATATTGCGGAGGCAATAATCGATCACTTTCGGATCCGTTCCCGGGTTCTGCAGCCTGAAGTTTCCTCCGAAGCCGTCGAACACCCGCCCGGGTTGGGCAGTGCTGATCTGCAATCTTACCGGCTGTGTGTCTGTTGTGCCGGAAGCCTCCAGTGTGAGCGAGCTTTTCGCGGTTTCGCCTTTGGGGAGTTTTCCTGCATGGATTAGTATGTAGAGTTCGAATTCGCCTTGACGGTTTTGTTTCAGCTGCCATGCGGCGGGTGCCGGCAAGCTCACAACCAGCCTGCGCTCCGGCGCGTCTACAGAGATCCGGCCAGCGGCGCCCCGGCTCACAGCACTTAGCGGTTGAGCTGCCGTATTGTTGATTTGCAAGGTAGCCTTGGCGTACCATTCTTTCGGAAACCTGATACAAAAATAGATCCCTTCCGCCGGCACATCTGCATCGGCCCTTACTTCCACCTGCACACCGGCGGAACCGGTTTTGACATCCTGCACCGTTTCCGTAAAGGCAAGCTGGCCGATGGCTGTGGTCACTACCTGCTGTTTTCCTCTCCGTTCATACTTCGGGCGTTGCCTTTCCTTGCCCGTGGATCTCTCCATTTTGTTTTCCGTTACCAGCCGCAGGGAAGTTTCAAATTCCATCAGCTGGCCATTGACCCTGATGCCCCTGATATTGCCCCAGGGCGCCAGTTCGGCCTGCGCGGCGGCCGTGCCGGCATAAAAGAGCAACAGGCTTAAACAACACAGTATCCTGGTCTTCATATATTTTTACAGCGCTGCTTTGTTGATCAGCGATATAAAAATAACCGGAAAAAAAACTGTCCAGGGTGTCGTGTTGTTAAAGAATAGGTACCGGAATGTTTTATTCATGCGCAAAAAGGCGGTAATTACCTGCCGCCTTCCTGTTTGTGCCGCGCGCCTGGTC
>CBFHAF010000740.1:0-2731 GCA_965653435.1 uncultured Chitinophaga sp. | reverse complement strand
ATGGGCTTATGCCGGCTTCGCGTTCCAGTGCATCGGCGCTTCCATCTCCTGGTCGTTCGTGGGGGCGGAGCCTTTCTTTGCCATCTTCCCGCTGATCGTACTGGCTATCATGTTCGTGTCGTATTTCTTCTGGAAGAAGTACGAACAGGTGAAGGCAAATTCGTACATTCATGAAAACAGTTACACCAAATGAATATCCTCATCACCATCCTGCTCATCCTCGCGGGCCTTATCGTCCTGCTGCTGGTCATCGGCCTCTTTTCCCGTAAGGATTATGCCATTTCCAGGGAAGTGGTTATCAACAAACCGGTGCCTGCCGTATTTGATTATGTAAAGTACCTGAAGAACCAGGAACATTATTTCAAGTACGTGATGATGGACCCCGCCATGAAAAAAGAATTCGAGGGTACTGACGCCACGCCGGGCTTTAAATATCACTGGGACAGCGAGCATAAAAGCGTAGGCAAAGGCAGCCAGGAGATCAGGCAGATCGTGAACAATGAGAGGATCGATTATGAAGTGGTGTTCATCAAACCTTTTGAAGGCGTGCTGCACTCCAGCCTGTATACCAATGCCGCCGGGGCGGACAGTACAAAGGTGACCTGGACCGCCGCCAGCCGCATGAAATACCCGATGAACCTCATGCTGCTGTTCATGAACATGGATAAAATGATCGGGAAGGATTTTGATGAAAGTTTACAGAACCTGAAGAAAGTATTGGAGAAGTAGTTTTTATTGAATGGAATAAACTGAAGGCTGTCCTTTACGGGGCGGCCTTTTTTTATTCGATGATCTCATCGCTGGAAACCTTTTTTTGAGGAGTGATGTGTTCTTCAGTTATTTTCCCGTTCATGAAACCGGGAATATCGATCGTGATGGTTTTTGTGCAGGAAGTAAAGTAAGAATTTTCTCCTGTCCGTTCCGTAGAAAAGAAGGATACCTCAAAGCGGCTGTAGTTACGGATGTGGGCGATCGTTCCATATGCCTGCCGGGCTGTTTGCCGGGCGATCTTTTGCAGGTAGGATGAACTTCTGCAGCATAAGCTGTCGTAACCGTTTCGATGCAAATGATGAACGTTCCGTCTTGCCTGTTTTCTCTCACCGCCCTGCTATCGTGCGACAGCACGGCCTTCCCGCTGTACTGGCGTGAAAGCGCGTTTTCCAGTTCCGCTTCTTTTTCAGAAAGCGGTATTGCCGAAGAATAACAAGAGAACAATGAGGCAGTGATGGCTACAAATGCGGCGGTATATTTCGGGATCATATAAACGAAAATACAGGTAAATAGCTAAGAAAAACCATACTCTTCCCGGACGCAAGCTTACCCGAAATGAAACATTTCGAATTATGAAACATTTCAAATAAGGTTACAATTAATTAATATTTTCTTTAATTAGATTAAATTCTGTAAATTCACTTGTTCCCGTTAATGCAGCAGACCGCCACTCTTTACCATTTAAATGTTTTCCACCCTAAACCACTCCACCCATGAGATCACTATTTGTTGTTACCGCTCTATTGATGGCGTTATCCTGTAAAAGGGACAGCCAGCCTGTAACACCCTCCACTGAACAAACCGATAGAAAAGCAGTTGTTGAAGCCGAAGCCGCGGCCAAAAAAGAGATCATCATCTGCGACCAGAAAAATGCCCGCATTATTATGGTAGACGTTGCCAATGGCAATGCCATTACCTGGGAATGGAAGGCCTCCGCCTCCTACGCCATGATCCGCAGCGGCGCGCAGGGCTGGTTTTCCAACCTGAGCGAAGCCAAACTCGTGTACAATAACAATTACATCCTCGCCACCGCCTCCGGCGGAGGGGTCGCCCTTATCAATATCAGCTCCAAAAAAGCGATCTGGTACGATTATGCAGGCGGCAACACGCATTCTGCCGAGCTGCTGCCTAACGGCAACATCGTGACCGCTTCCAGCACCGGCGGCTACCTGAAAATATTCGTAACGGATACTTACATCAACGACGAGTCCGCCCAGACCGGGCCTATTGCCTTTGAGGACGTGCACAACGTCGTGTGGGACCATGCGCGCCAGCAGCTTTATGCCGCGGGAAAAAACATCATCCGCGTGTATTCCTACAACAACAGCTGCCGCAGCCCGGCCCTCACGCTCAAAAAAACATGGACCATGCCCGAAGGCAACGCGCACGACCTGTTCCCCGTGCATGGCAGCACCACGGATCTCTGGCTGACCAATTCCGGGCATATCTACAAATTCAACGTCGTGACCGGCGCATTCACCTTGCAGAAAACACAGACCGCCGTTAAGTCCGTTTCTTCGGGGCCTTCAGGCTATGCAACCATTCTCGCCCGCGCAACCGGTGCTGGCGGCGAAACCTGGAGAACAGACCAGGTCATCGATATGGCGGGCGCTGTGGTCTATAAGAATACTTCGCTGGGCCTGTATAAAGCACGCTGGAGACTGGTGAACCTGTTCAGCTACCCGGCCAGCGACGGTTTCCACGAATGCACGCATTAGCGGATACACGGGTCCATTTGCTGTATTGCGATAAACGAAAAGGCCGGTTGTATGCCGGCCTCTTTTTATGTTTGGATCTGCAGTTGCTGGTTAATCGCTTATTTTAATGGCGAGGCTTTTCTCTTCTGAATCGCCTTCCGCATTCACCGCCTGCACGGTCACTTTAGCTTCCCCCGTTTTTTCACCGGCGAACAGGATGTGGTCCTGCTGCTGTGATATCTCCCCGTTGTCTGCCGTGAAAC
>CBFHAF010000739.1:0-2748 GCA_965653435.1 uncultured Chitinophaga sp. | reverse complement strand
GATTTCAGCCAGGCGGAAAAAACGTTCCGGGTCATCAACCCGGAGGGTTACAAAAAAGAAATGGACATGATCAGGCAGGACATGCAGGCGCTGCACACCGCGGGCAATGAAACGCTCTTTTCGCGGAAGAACCGCTTCCCGGTTTTCCTGGCGGTCGCTTTTGCCGTATTCAACCAGGTGTCCGGCATCAATGCAATTATTTATTACGCGCCGCGGATATTTGAGATGACGGGGCTTGGCAAACAATCCGCCTTGCTGTCCAGCGTAGGCATCGGCCTGGTGAATTTCATCTTCACCCTGCTGGCCCTCAATTTCATAGACCGCCTCGGCAGGCGCACCCTGATGCTGATCGGCTCGCTCGGATTGATCGCCACACTGGGCCTGGTTTCCCGCGCTTTTTACCTGAACGATTTCTCCGGCCTGGCGGTAACCGTGTTCCTGCTCGTATACATTGCCTTTTTCGCCTTTTCACAGGGCGCGGTGATCTGGGTGTTCATCTCCGAGATATTCCCCAATACCGTGAGGGCAAAGGGCCAGACGCTCGGCAGCATGACGCATTGGGTGATGGCGGCCGTTATCGCTTTTATTTTCCCTATGCTGACGGAAAACCTCGGCGGCGGGAACACCTTTTTATTCTTCTGCGTCATGATGGTACTGCAATTGATATTCGTATGGAAGGTCATGCCGGAAACAAAAGGCAAATCACTCGAACAATTAGAGGGCAGCCTCATCACGCATTCATAAACAACCGACAATTATGCAAATTCCACCGTCTATTCCACGTCATCCCGTCGTCTGCTTCGGCGAGGTCCTCTGGGACCTGCTGCCATCCGGCCCGCAGCCGGGCGGGGCTCCCATGAACGTAGCCTATCACCTTCACAAGCTGGGCCGCCATCCGGCCATGATCAGCCGCACCGGGAAAGATGAGAGGGGCCGCCGCCTGCTGGAGATACTTGCCAGCAAAGGCGTTTCCACCGCTTACATCCAGGAAGACGGTACCGTGCCTACCGGTATCGTGAACGCCCAACAGCATGCAAACGGCGATATGTCGTACGAGATAGTGGCCCCTGCCGCATGGGACCATATCGAGGCGAACGAAGGCAATCTCGCAGTGGTGGAACAGGCGGAATACTTTGTATTTGGCAGCCTTGCCTGCCGCCATCCCGCATCCCGGGAAACGTTGTTCCGCCTGCTGGAAAGGGCGCGCAGGAAAGTGCTGGACATCAACCTCCGCACCCCGCACTTCGACCGCCCGCTTATTGAATCGCTGCTGCAGCAGGCCGATGTGCTCAAGCTGAACATCGACGAGCTGGAGCTCGTATCAGGCTGGTATCCCGCCGGCGCCACCACCGGAGACCGCATCGCGTTCCTGCGCGAACGGTTCGGCATCCCCGTGGTGGTCCTCACCAAAGGAGCGGACGGGGCTGTACTGGACATCAACGGCGAAACGTATAGCCATCCGGGTTATAAGACCTCCGTGGTGGATACCGTTGGCAGCGGCGACGCTTTCCTCGCCGCCACGATCTCCAAGATGCTCGACAATGCCGCTCCGGCCGATACGCTGGACTTTGCCAACCGCCTCGCGGCCACTATCACAACCTACAAAGGCGCATGCCCCGACTATGACATCAAAGAAGCAGCATCTCTGAAAAGGATCATTCATACTTAAAACCACGTAGTTATGAAATACTGTATGACACTCATCGTCATCCTGCTCGCAGGGCTGGCCGGCTTTGGGCAGCAGCGAAAAGTGACGGGCACCGTCACAGAAAAAAGCACCGGCGCTCCACTTCCCGGTGTGAGCGTACAGGCAACCAATCAATCCGTTATCAGCGACAGCGCAGGCAGGTTCTCCATACAGGCCGCCGCCAACGAGATCCTTACCTTCACCTACATCGGGATGAAACCCGCCATGGCTAAAGTTCCCGCCAGCGGAGACCTGCAGGTGGCGCTGGACAAAGACGCCAGCAACCTGGATGAAGTGGTGGTGACCGGCTACCAGGCGCAGAAAAAAGCGGACCTTACCGGCGCCGTGTCGGTGGTGGACGTTGAAGCCATCAAAGACATCCCGCTCGGCAACCCCGTTAAAGCATTACAGGGCCGTGTTCCGGGCGTTTTCATCACCAGCGACGGCTCTCCTTCAGGCGGCGCAACCGTGCGCATCCGCGGCGTCGGCACGCTCGGCAACAATGATCCGCTGTACGTGATAGACGGCGTTCCCACCAAAAGAGGATTACAGGAACTGAACCAGGACGATATCGAATCCATACAGGTGCTGAAAGACGCATCGTCCGCCACCATCTACGGCTCCCGCGCCGCAAACGGCGTTATCATCGTGACGACGAAAAAAGCCCGAAAAGGCTTTACACGGGTAGATTTCGATGCATCCGCCTCCACCCAGTTCTATGCCTCCAAGCAAAAGACGCTCGATGCAGACGGCCGCGGAAGGGCTTACTGGCAGGCCGCCGTGAACGACAGGACCAATCCGAACAACAACCAGATCTATCAATACGACTGGAACGGCGACTACGACAATCCCGTGCTCAACAAGATCAATTACCCCGAGTTCATAGACGCCAACAAAACGATGCGCCCCGCCAACACTTACTGGTACGATGAAATAGCGCAAACGTCCATCATCCAGCAATACAACATTTCCGTGAGCACCGGCGGCGAGAGGGGCAGCGCCTTATTCTCGCTCGGGTATTACGACAACAAAGGCGTGGTAAAAGAATCCAGCAATAAAAA
>CBFHAF010000738.1:0-2761 GCA_965653435.1 uncultured Chitinophaga sp. | reverse complement strand
CCCCCGGGAAATGACCACAGCAATTCTGAACGCTGATCTTACCGGCCGGCACGGCCAATTAAAATCACAGGGCATGCTGATAACTGTCATTGCGGAGAAAATTGCAGGCCGCTACTTTTGCCGGCGCACCCTTCTAAATCATCTTCCCATGAAAATCATCAATGCATGCACGTTCCTGTTTTCATTAGCCTTACTGTCCGCCGTTATTTGCAGGGCGCAGGAAAAAGGAATGAGTATCAGCAATAGCGGGGAGCCTTTTTTTTCACTGGAACAAAAGCAGCAAATGGCGCAGGCCGGGGCAGCGCCCGGCGGAGCTGAAGCCGTGGCGCCGGTGAGCTTCCGGTATGCAGCGTCCAAGGTTATGCGGGGTGTAGTGTGGGTGCTGACTAACTACCGGCCGGGGTTTCAGCCTCCCGCCAATACCTCCCTGGAATATTATCATAAACTGCGGTCCGGCGCCAACAAGCCAGCCTCTTCCGTTTGTGGCAGCGCCTCCGGCGTGCTGTTGACCGACGACGGATACCTGGTCACCAATTATCATGCTGTGAAAGACGCTGTTTCGGTAGAAATAGTATTGAACGACCGCCGTTCATATATAGCGCAGGTAATCGGCGGGGATTCCCTGACCGATCTCGCCCTGTTGAAGATAGCGGCCCGCCAGCTGCCTTTCGTCATTTTCGGGAGCACAGATTCCATCGATACCGGCGACTGGGTGCTGGCCGCAGGCAACCCGCTGAACCTTACCTCCACCGTAACGGCCGGCATCGTCAGCGCCAAATCAAGGAGCGTCGATCTGCTGGAAGAACAGGGCGGCTCCTTCTCATTCATACAAACCGATGCAGTGAAGAACAGCGGCAATAGCGGCGGGGCCCTGGTTGATATTTACGGCCGGCTTATCGGCATCAATACCGGCATTCTTACGCAAACCGGCGCCTATTCCGGGTATTCTTTCGCCATTCCCGTGGAAGTGGTAAAAAAAGTATGCAACGACATCCTTCGTTACGGGCAGCTTCGTCGCGGCTTTATTGGGCTCTATCTGAAGGAAATCGGCTCGGGGAACGGGTTGTATGTGGACAGCCTGGTAAAGGCCGGTACCGGCGAACGCTCCGGCATACGCTCACAGGATATTGTTGTAGCCGTTAACGATAAGCCCATGCTCACAATGGCCGCGTTTAATGAAATGCTGATATTGCACAGGCCCGGAGAAAAGGTGAACGTAACCGTGCTGAGAGACGGCAAACAGCTTCAATTGCCCGTTGTGCTGAACGCACAGGAAGAGATCATTTCATTTATCTCCGGCCGCTGAAGGACGGTATAACGTAACATACCTGCGCCGGCAAAGAAACCCTGAGCTTTGGGAAGCCATCACACCGGGCGCAGGAACATCTGCCCGCCGGTGAAAACAGAAAAGGCACTGCATTGAACAAAGGGGCGTTCGCCGGTGACAACGATCATCGCCATGCCGGAGCGGCATCATTCACAGGGTATCCGCAGCATCTTACATTAGCCTAAAAATAGCCGGGGCAACGGGCATTCAGGTTATCCCGCTTTTTTAACATCAATCCGGTACAATGGAAAAGATCCTCTTTGTCACGAACGCCCTTAAACTGAACATGCAGCATCTTGAATTTGCATGTTTCCTCTCTAATCTTGCCGGTTCCAGGCTGACAGGTATTTTTCTTGAAAACGCGGAAAAAGAGGCGGCGGCATGGGGAGCAATAGGTCAAATTGCGGCAGCCGCAGTTGTTCCAGCCGCTTTGGCCATGGAAACGAAGGACGCAGTTTGCAGGGAGAACATGGCCCGTTTCAGGGAATTCTGCAAAGAAAAAGGCGTGCATTGCAGCACGCACCGAAACCGGGGCTTACCCGTCCACGAAGTGATCAGCGAAAGCCGCTACGCCGACCTGATCATTACCAGCCCCGAAATAACGTTCAGGGACGGGCGGGAAACTATTCCCACACGGTTCGCCCGCAGCGTGCTCAGAGGAGCCGAATGCCCGGTGGTGATTGCGCCTGAAAGTTTCACCGGCATAAACGAGATCATTTTCACCTATGATGAAAGCCGCTCTTCCGTGTATGCCATCCGGCAGTTCACCTACCTTTTCCCGGAACTATGCGACCGGAAAGCGGTCATTTTCACCGTAAAGGAGCCGGGTAAACCCTTGACTAACGACAGGTTCAAACTCAAAGAATGGCTTAAAACACATTACAATTCCGTGAGCCTTGTAACCGAGGAAGACAGGAATATCCGGGAATGCCTGCTGGAACGCCTGCTTGGTAAAAAAAACAGCTTTATTGTGATGGGCGCTTTCGGCAGGAACATGCTGTCTGGCCTTTTTAGTTCCAGCCATGCTTCACAAGTCGTAAAATATGCTTCCCAACCCGTGTTTATCACACATTGTTAAATCGCAGATTTATGAAAAAGTTATTTACTGCATTAGTGGCGCTTATGCCCGCCCTTTCCTTTGCGCAGCTGGCGGAATACGGGAAGGATATTACCATTACCCGGACCGTACTGGGGGATTTTTACGCAGCGGGCAACCGCATTACGATTAATGCGCCGGTTCATGGCGACCTGCTGGCGGCAGGAGGAAATATTATGATAAACGATACCGTCGGTAACGACATACAGGTAGTCGGCGGAGAAATAACCATCAACGGTTACACCGGCGATGACGTTCGCTGTGCCGGAGGGAACGTGTACATCAATCACCGGGTGGCCGGCGACCTCGTAGTAACCGGCGGCACGGTACATATTGGA
>CBFHAF010000737.1:0-2767 GCA_965653435.1 uncultured Chitinophaga sp. | reverse complement strand
GACATCCGGCCCGTATATGAATCTTACATCGATTACAACAACAGCCAGTACCAGTATAACTACCGTTATTCCCATTACCAGACCGTGCTGAACGGCGCGGAGCTGGGCGGTGAGCATCAACTGGGGCCCAAATTGAAAGCAGACTGGACGCTGAGCAATTATTACACGAAATATTTCCTGGAAACGCCGCCCACCAACAGCAACAAAGGCCTGCCCATCTCCACCTTCCGGCAAAAGATCAACGGCGGCTTCAGCAACCTTTCGTCTGACGGGAAACGTTACTGGAGCTTCGATTCGCCGGACGGCAAAGGCGGCGCGCCGCAATCGTTCGATCCGGGGCTGAGGGACAAAAGCGAAGTGATGGACGCATCCAGGCTGCTGCTGCAGCAGCTCGTGATCGCGCAGCTGGACACCCGCGAGGAGGATAAGACCGCGCAGGTCAATTTCCGGTATAACCTCAACAGCAAAGTGCACCTGAAGGCCGGCATGAAATACCGGCATAAAGACCGCAGCGGCATGTACGGTTCCAGCATCGTATACCTGGCAGGCGCTTCGCTGGGCATCCCGCAGTCGCCCGCGCTGATACCGCTGAGCCAGCTGCAACGCACGGACTTCCCGATGCGCGGCGGTTTCTTCAAAGGCCTGGACGGCAACTACGACGCCTACGCCATCGACCCGCTCACTAAACAGCAGCTCTTCGACCTGCTCGATACAGCCACCCTGCGGAAGAACGGGTTCATGAACGTGACGCCGAAAACCAATCCCACCAACATCTACAACGGCACCGAAGCAGTTACCGCAGGATATGCCATGGCAGAGATCGACGCCAGCGAACGCTTCAAAATAGTGGCCGGCGTGCGGAACGAATACACCACTTTCACCCTGCACGGCACCAAAGCTGTAACCGCCGGCACTCCCTCCACTGTTACGCTCAGCCCGGTATCGGTGAATAACACCTACAATGCCCTGCTGCCCATGGTGCACCTGAAATACAGCATCAGTTCCCAGGCAAACATCCGCGCAGCGTACACCCGTACTTTCGTGCGGCCCAACTTCTCCGACCTCACGCCGGGAGAATCGATAGACAACACCAAAAACCCCATCACCATTACAAAAGGCAACGTGGACCTGAAACCTACGTTCGCCAATAACTTCGACCTGATGGGCGAATATTATTTCAGGAACATCGGCCTGCTGTCCGGCGGCGTGTTCTATAAAAAAATAAAGAACGTCATTTTCTCCAACCGCGTGAACTACCAGCAGGAAGGCCTGAACTACACGCTGACACAGGCCCAGAACCTCAGCGACGCCTGGCTGGTGGGCATGGAAGCAGGCATCAACAAACGGATGGATTTCCTTCCCGGGTTCCTTTCCGGGCTTGGCGTGGAGCTGAACTATACTTTCATCAATTCGGAAGTAAAGCCTACCGGTACCTACACCACTACCCTGCCCAACCAGAGCAAGCACCTGTTCAACAGCATCCTGTTCTACGAACGGAAAGGCGTAATGGTCCGCCTGGCCGGCAATTACCGCGGAGCTTCCGTGGAATCCATCAACCAGCAGCTGGGCAGGGATTTCTATACATACACGGACAAGAACTTTACCGTGGATGCATCCGCCACCGTCAACATCACTTCTTCCATCCGCGCATTCGCGGAGCTGAACAACCTTACCAACGAACCGCTGAAAGTATACATGGGCAACCGCAACAGGACGGTGAGCACCGAATGGTACGGCAGCCGCGGCCAGGCGGGCATCCGTTGGGACATTATCAAATAACCTGAAAAAAGAAAAACGACAGCATATGAAAAAATGGATCTTAGCCTTCGCCATGATGGCGCCGGTAATGGCCAGCGCGCAGCTGGCAGACAGCACCACGAGGCTTGTGCGCATGCAGGGCACCGTCAACTTCCGCGACGTAGGCGGTTATAAAACCACTGACGGCAGAACAGTAACCACCGGCAGGGTGTTCCGCTCCGCCGATGTGAGCCGGCTTACGGACCAGGATCTCAAAACATTGGAAGAAAAGCACATCCATACCGTATTTGATTTCCGCGGAAAAAAAGAGGCCGCCGCCGCGCCGGACCGCATATTGCCCGGCAGCCGCTACACGCTTTGCCCCGCAGGCAGCGACAGCCTGCCTACCCCGGCCATGATGGCCGAGTACATTAAAAAGGGCGGCTTCCTTGAAAAATTCTACGGGAACATCGCCCCGCTGGGAGAGCGTTACAGGCCGCTTTTCCAGGAGCTGCTGGTGCTGCCGGAGCAGGAATCCGTGATGTACCATTGCACAGGCGGCCGCGACCGCACCGGCATGGCCACCGCTTTGTTCCTCTACGCCCTGCAGGTGCCCCAGGAGACGATCGAGGCGGACTTTACAGCCAGCAACGTCTACCTCGCTTCCATGAACGCGCGTATGTTCCAGGGCCTGCAACAGTCGACAGGGATGAACAAGGAGCAGATCAGCGAGGCGATGGCGCTGAAGCCGGAATATCTCCGCATTATGTTCGATTCGCTTAGGAAAACATACGGCTCGGTGGAGAATTTCTTTGCGAAGGAATTGGGAATTGGGGAGAAGGAGATGAAGGTTTTAAGGGAGAAGTATACAATGTGATCCTGACGATGAGGACGCTAATATTGTTTAAACCAAAGAGAGGTCAGCCTTCTAGCCGACCTCTCCCTTTTATGTTTCATTCATAATATTCATTCATCAGGCTTTTTACTTCTTTTGTTTCGAGGTTGATATATTCAAGTCTTTTGTACTGGC
>CBFHAF010000736.1:0-2768 GCA_965653435.1 uncultured Chitinophaga sp. | reverse complement strand
CTGTGCCGGGCAACGATAACATATTTATAACCGCCTTATTCATGCGTGGAGCTGTTTTTTGGCGACCTCCCTAAAAATACCCCGCGTGCAGCATACGCCGCAATGAGCAGCCATGCGGCATTTACGACGATATTTGGATTGTCTTTATGGAAGACGGCGTTGATCACAAGCCCGATAGCTCCGAGGGCATTTAAAATATGGTATGCATACCTGTCCGCGGAAATTTTTTTTAAGGCCAGCAGCAGATAACCGATAAGGTAAAAAAGCACTCCTGCCCACCCGATCCATTCTATTATTGTCATAAATAATCGAGGTTAATAATTTCATAAATTATTACTGGATTTTTCGTGAATATCCCTGATGCGTTGAAAACGGCCGATACATTCCCTGAATTTTTCGTCGTTGGGCATGTTCGTTCTGAAGGCATCGTGGGAAGGGGAAACATCTGAATATCCGAATTCCCGCTGGATGGAAACAAAGGGGAACAGTACCGCTTTGTTTATCACCATTTCCGACAGCTTTCCGTCTGCACTGACCGTTGTGTCGAACGTTTCATCAAGAACCGGCTGGAAAATGCTCCTGTAAAGGACGATGAACTGCGTGCTCCAGAAACTGCTTATCCAGTACCTGTTGGTTGCCACGGGCAGTGCGGTTTTCATATCTATTACTCCCCCTATCAACATGTCGAGGCCCTGTTCACTGGCCTCTATAATATTCCGTATCAGATATTCCTTTGTATAATCTTTTGTGAATTCATGATCGTCCTCGCATATGATAATTACATCTTCATCGTTTTCCTCCGCTATTTGAACGGCTTTCCGGATGCTTAACCAAAGACCGGTAGCGCCTGTTTTATGTTTACAGGCTTCGATGATGGTAACGGCGAATTCACTTTTCCCTTCAAATTGTTTTTTAATGTGCTCGAGCCGGTCGGTCCTTTCAGGCAGGTTCAGAACGTACACGGGGATGGTGATGTCTTCAAATGTTTCCGGAGCTGCCGAAGGACCGGTGTTTTTATAATGCTGCATCACTTTACGGGCGATGTTTACCGTGGCAGCGCTTTTTTCAAACAGCTCACGGACGGTTCCTTCAATGGTATTTGGCGGGGTTACATCGGAATAGCCGAAATCTTTCTGAATGGAAATGAATGGGAAGATGAAGAATTTTTTATCTGAGAGGCCTGAAATCATGTAATCTGGAGCGCCGCCGGGCGGGAAGGTAGCCTCCAATAAGCGGGTAAAGAATTTTTTGAAAATAACGCAAAATTGCAGGCCGGAGAATTTTTCCACCCAGAATATGCCATGCTCTATTTCCGCTATATTGCTGACCCAGCTGACGCCTCCGCATAAGATATCCGCTTCTTTTTTTCTTGCCGCGGCAATACTTTCAAATAATATGTTTATGGAATAGTGTTCAGTGAACTCATGATCGTCTTCGCAAATCAGTATATACTCATCTTCCTCACGGGTGAGATCGCGGAGAATGTGTTGAATGGTGTTCCATAACCCGAGCGCTCCTGCTTCCCGTCTGATCGCCTCTACAACGGTTACATCAAATTCATGCCTGTTTTCAAAGGCCGTCATGATATTTTCCAGGCGGTCTGAGCGGCTTTTCAGATTAATGATATATGTTGGGATTTTCATAAATGCGGTATTGAATGGATGTGATGTGCGGGTTAAGTCATTCTTCCGGCAGCATCCACCGTTATTTTGGCATTAAGCCGGAAATTAGCCGGTAGCTCGAGTTTGTGCCGCCAGGGGAAAATGATAATATCCGTCTGCCAGTCCCGGTAAAATGAATTCAGGCATTTTTGAGGGAAAGCGGGGCAATAGATGGCTGAACCTTCAAATTCAACCTTTTTTAAAGGATAATAATATTCTGCCGGGATACTTACCCCCTCCTGGGTTACGATATTGCCGCCATCGCGTTTAACAGACCAGATGTCAATAAAAGGGAACGTATGCTCAAATCCCGGTATTTCTTTTCCTGATTTAAACCATATCTTATGATACTTTACGCCTCCCCAGCTGGCGTTGCTACAGCGGATCGTCTCTTCTTTTTCAAGATGCAGGAGAAGTTTGTCTATTCCATCCTCCATCAGCAGGAGGTCTACATCGTCGTCCCAGGGCATGATCTCTCCATGCCGTACATGCCCTAATAATGAACCATACCCGAGCACGAGCTGAACGCCGGCTTTTTCGGCGATGTGGTGTAACGATCTTAATAAAAGCCTTACCTGTTCCTTTTCTTCGTTTTCCCAATGATTGACCGCCAGTATGGCGCGTTTTGTTGCATCGTTCCTCGATGAGCGCCGTACTTCATTTTCTGCGTAGGTGCAGAAAGCGGTATCGCTGAAATAGATATTTAATTTTTCCTTTGCTGACAATTCCAGCATTTCCTCATCCAGCGGTTGCCTGATAATATTCAGGCTGTGCAATATTCCGGCGCCTTTTTTTGTCAGGAAATAGATGTCAAGGCCCCAGACCTGCCCGAGAATGTATGATTCCTTGAGTTTTTCTTCACTTTCGGAGCTCCTGTCGAACGGGAAATATACATCCCAGTCGTTTCCCGCATCAGCCAGGTCATCTAACAGGTTTTGCCTGTCGTATTGAATGGAGGTGTTTTCGTCGATGATCATACAGATGTGGAAAGGCGAGAGGGTAAAGTCTTTCCAGGCATATTTATTCGCTATGAAGGAGATAATTTCATAAGAAGACAGTCCTATATGGTACTGCTGCTGCATGAAATTTTCATCCACTGAAAGGCCT
>CBFHAF010000735.1:0-2770 GCA_965653435.1 uncultured Chitinophaga sp. | reverse complement strand
CACATTATAGCCCGTTTGCCTGCGGATATGGCGGAATACTTCCCGGAGTGTGATCTGTTTGGATGATAACGTTACCTTTTGGGCATAGCTGGAGGCGCTGACTTCCATTAACGCTGCGATCATTAAAACAAAGGTCAGTTTCATAATCAACAGGATTTTTTTTCGCGTGGCGCCGCTTTCTTCAGGGCACACGCCAGGTATGTAAAATTTCATTACATTTGGATGTTTGAGTTTAATAAATGACTGTGACTACAATTGCTTTCGAAACTTGTCTTTACAGGGTAAGCTCAAACTGGCCGGGGGCGCTGGAACGCTTCCCGGTCTTTTATTGCCGCCCTGGTTTGCGAATATTTTTTTATGGCATAACGATGATCCTCCTCCCTTCTATTTTAAAGTGTACGGCGCCCGTTAGTTCCAGCATCTTTAACACTTCAGAAACGTTTTTTGACCGCGGCAGGCTACCTGCAATGGCCTTCCCTGAAACATCACCCCGGTAAACGATCTCCACATTATACCAGCGGCCTATTTGCCTCATGATGTTTTCTACTTTTTCATTATCAAACTGGAAGTAACCGTTTTTCCATGCAGTAGCAGCTTCCGTGTCGCCTTCCTTTATGCTGAACTTTCCGGAGGCCCTATTTAATATTGCATCCCTGCCGGGTACCAGCATGGCATTTGCCTGGCCATAGTCTATTTTTACGGATCCTTCAAGGAGCGTGACAATATTGTGCTGTTCATCAGGATAAGCGTTGATGTTGAAATGAGTTCCCAATACGCTTACGGTCATCGGCGCCCCCGCCCCCGTGTTCACAGTTACGAAAAACGGCCTGGCGTTATCTTTGGCAACTTCCATATATGCCTCACCCGTAAGTATTACATTCCTTTCGTTTCCGGGGAACGATGCAGGGAAACGCAATGATGAACCTGCGTTGAGCCACACCCTGGTCCCATCCTGCAGGGTGATCCGGTACTGGCCTCCATAAGGCGTGCTCAGGGTATTATAAACGATGGCGGATGCTGTGTTGCCCGCTACATCATTATATGACAGGCTTCCGCTGTCTGTCTTATTCACCGAGGCGTTGCCCTGTTGGGATATGATCCCGTTCTGCACATCTTCCAGCACTACCTTATCACCGTTATCCAGCGTTAATATCGCTTTGTTCCCTCCGGGCTCAATGTCCTTAAGGGCTTGACTGGTGCTGTTTTGCGGGGTTTCCGGGCGCAGCTTCGGGTAGAAGAAATATGCCGCAAGGCACAGGATAACCAGCACAGATGCCGCTGCCGGTATGTAGTACCAAAGCCGCCTGGTTTTGCGCGGCCCGGTGGCAGGGTTATTTATTTGCTGATTCAGGCGCATGAGCATGCGCAAGCGTACCTGCTCTTCTTCATCGGCATTTTCTGAAGACCATTCAATATCGGCCTGGTTATGATCCCGGTACCAGGTCATTAACATTTCTTCTTCCGCCGGCGTGATCGTGCCATTCAGGTATTTTTCGATGAGGTGGTGTATATTGTCCTGCAACGTACAGATTTTATCGTTCTGTAAATATGTACCATGGGGGTTGGCTTTACCCTTAGCGGACGGCGTAATTTTTTTTGAGGAGATTTTAAGGGATCAATATGCAAACAACTATGTTCACCCACAAAAGAGGGCGGTTCAATTTGATTTTCAACACTTTCAATGCTTTAGTCAGATGCGCTTCCGCTGTTTTCTCGGCAATGCCCATTCTCCGGGCTACTTCGGGTATGCTTAACCCCTCGTCCCTGCTTAGCTTAAATACGAGGCGGCATTTCTCCGGCAAAACTTCCACGATGCCGTTAATATATTGCTGTAAAAACCTGGTGTAGATATTTTCTTCATCCCAGGTGGTTATGACAGGATCCGCGGCCTGTTCTGTTATCTGGTCCCTCCGTTTCTGCCGCACGTATTGCTTAAAAACAGACAATCTCACCGCGGTAGCGAGATAGGCGTTTACATTATCGATATAAAGCTCTTTCCGCCTGTTCCAAAGGCCGATGAAGATTTCCTGAACAATTTCCTCCGCAGCCATCTTATCCCTGCTATGATTGTAAGCGATGGCCAGCAGTTTTTTCCAATAACGGTTGTAGATCTCAGCAAAAGCATCATTATCGTCCTCGCGCAAAGACAATATCAAGTCTGCATCAGTTTGTTGCTGGTACCGTGTCATGTAGTTAGTATGGTACGCAAGAATAAAAAAATTAATCGAGTTTTTAGTGCCAGTACATGAAATGATAATATTCGATGTAGAAATTAGCGCATTCGTTAACAGTTTCTGATTTATCCATCTAAAATGCATCATATGCGGGTGCCGGATAAACGATCAGGTGACGTTAAAAAGCGGCCCGGGCCCGGTACTTTCCAGGGCCCAGGCCGCCTTTATTGTATTATGTTAATCTGTCTAAACTCAGGAAAACGCTTCATCCGGGCAGCTACCAGCCCTCGTTCTGCTTCAGGTTTGGATTCCTGAGCGTTTCATCTGTTGTGATGGGTATCACATACATGGCATTCCTCCACAGCCTGTCTTCCACCTTGAAACGTTCATACCGGAAACCGCCCGGCGCGGTATTGTCCACTATCGGCCGCATGCCCCACATCTCTTTCTGCGTGGCTTCCGCTATTTTCCAGCGGCGCACATCCCAGAAACGGTGGTTCTCGAAGCACAGCTCTATGCGCCTTTCGTTCTGTATGCGTTTGCGCATTTCCACCTGCGAAAGGCCGGAGGGCAATGGCTGCTGCCCGGCGCGGGTG
>CBFHAF010000734.1:0-2775 GCA_965653435.1 uncultured Chitinophaga sp. | reverse complement strand
ACCATCCACCAATACCAGCGGCTGTGCGCCGTTCCAGGTGGTTTGCCCGCGGATGTAGAGATTGGTGGCGCTTTCCCCGGAGAGGATGCCTCCCGGCTCGCCGGACGAAGTAAGCCCTACGAGGCCGGGCACCTGCCCTACCAGTGCTTCTCGGAGGTCGGGCACATTGCCGGTGCGTTTCAGCTCCTTGTTGGACACCTGCGAGATGGCGCCTACCACACTTTCTTTTTTCTGCGATCCGTACCCCACTGCCACTACTTCGCTGAGTTGTGTGCTGCTCTGGCTGAGCACCACTTTGAGCGCGGTTTGTTTGCCAACCGCGATCTCCCTGGTAACGGTGCCGATGAATGAAAAGACCAGGATGGCTTTATCGTCGGGCACGGTAATGCTGAACCTGCCGTCCGGGGCGGATTGCACGCCTTTAGTGGTGCCTTTGATATGTATGCTTACCCCGGGGATCGGCGAACCGGTATCGTCTGTGACGACGCCGGTAATTTTCCGTTCCGCCTGGAATGGCGCCAAGGGAATCACGGCGGCACGGGATGCCGGAGGGGGTGTCCACCCTTCCGGGCTGGACGGCTTGCCGGCGTCCGCCAGGTTGCCGGCGGCAGACGGCTGCATGAACAGGAATAGCAGGGCGGTGCCTGCAAGGCGAGTAAAGTATAACATGGAATCTGGATTTTTCTGGCTTATTTGGTCGATAATGCCGCGCGGAGCAAATGGTATGGGGGCCGTATTGCTGCCGGTATGCTGTCAGCCGCGGGGATTCTTCTTGTGGTGGCAGTGCTTGCGCTGCATGGTAGCAGGATCGTGGAACTTTTCATAACTAAAGGTTAAATAGCATTTTCGTAATAGCTCACACCGGGCCTGTTGGTGGCAGGACCTCAAAATTTGCAAACGTTTGCATTTAGCATGCCGATATAGGGCAGGGTAAATGGTGATACGACAGGGAAAAAATTGCCAGGAACTACATCATACACAGAGAATTTATCGAACGTGGACCATGGTTTATCTTCTATTACAAGGTTCCCTGGTGGCGGGGGAACCTCATCAGATCTTGGTTTGTCTTGAATCCCTTGAAAACTGCAAACGATTGAAATGTGTGGTAAATTTCTTAAATAATTTAGCTTATTTTGATAGTATTTTATCTTATCATGATGTTATTTTCAGACATGAGAGTTTTAAGTTTCTATGGATCTTTTGACTGGTAACGGGAAGATTTCGCCTTTTGACAATGTTATTTATTTAGCACCTGGCATTTCCCGCTTTGATCGATCGTGATTGATCCTGAAAGGGCAAAAAGAATATTCAAGGCAGGCAGAGCATCCTGGAAAGGCCGGCAGAAAAACGATCAAGCTCTTTCAATACTTCCATGTTGCATTTATACAAAACATGGCCCATATAAACTTTCCTCAGACGCGAAACTCCTATAACCTCTACGACTTTTCCATCCTTAAAGAACCCGATGCACAAACCTATGTCCTGGCCCGGAAGCGGCAATTGTTTTAGCCGATCCCCACGAACGCTGTCCTCAAAAAATGAGTAGATACTGGCTGCTTTGCCCGCTTCAATAGATATTATCGTGTCTACCTCGTTTTTGATCAGGTCCTGGCCTATTGTAATTCTGTACATACTTTGCATGCACAGGGGATAGATCCTTGCGCTGTCAAAACTCTGAGCTTTGCAAATAGCACCGCATAATAAAAAGCCTAAAAAAAGCATAGTCCTGATCATATTTCTTTTGTTGTTTTTCTCGCACTCAGGTTCTCTACAACGTTTTCCCCGAGACTATTTCAGCTACCTTACCGTCATCAGGTAAAGTAGCATGAAGAAGAAGTCTGCGCAACGAATGAACCGGGATGCGGCGATTTACCTTATCTTCGGCCCAGAAGAAACCTGAATATGAATTACGAAGAATTTGTAAAGAACCACGCCGGGGAAATGATCGAGAAATTGCTGGGGGAAACGCTCAGCAAAGACGCCTTTGATATCCGGCACGACTACAACGATACCGAACAATGGTCGGTGATCAGCATCCACACCCTCGAAGATGACAATGAGATTTCCCTGAGGGTATATGGCAGCGATAAATATTTCCTGTATTTCGGGTATTACGATGAGGAAGATGATTTCCATGAACTGCTGCAGCAGCTGACGCCGGAAGAAAAAACCGTTATTCCCAAAGGTTTGCAGAAAGCCATGGAGAAAGTGCTGGCCGACGAGCGCGGCATGCGCCTGCCCGGCAATTTCCTTTCAAGAAAATAATCTATGCGCCTGTCCCTCACCCTGTTTCTTGTCTGCCTCTACGGCTCCCTTCCGGCGGCGGTGCTGCATACGGGCTATGGGCAGCGTTTTGCAAACATTACCGCCGCAGCGAAAGCGGCCACCCCGGGCGATACCATCCTGCTGCACAACGGCACCTATGCCGGTGACCAGTCGATACAGGGCCTGCAAGGCACGCCCGACAAATGGATCTGCATCCTCGCGGAAAAAAACGGCGCCGTGCTGTTCAAAGGCGGAACCTCCGCCTGGAGAGGCAGCGATGTTGCATACCTGCACATAGAAGGGATCGTATTTTCAGGGCAAACAGGCAATGGCGTTAATATAGACGACGGCAGCACCTACACATCCCCGTCACATCATATCGTATTCCGGCACTGCGTATTCCGAGATATGGCCGCTACCGGCAACAACGACCTGCTGAAGCTGTCCGGAGCGGATGACCTTGCCATCCAGCAATGCACCTTCCTGAACGGCTCACCCGGCGGCAACGGC
>CBFHAF010000733.1:0-2775 GCA_965653435.1 uncultured Chitinophaga sp. | reverse complement strand
AGAATCGGTTAAGCATGATACTTTGTTTAAGATGATTGAATTTATTTCCTTACGGCCAGGAACGCCGTAAAATTGACGCCCGACCTGAATTTTCTCCAAACGCCGTTTAACCGGCCATACACTTCGAACAACATCCCTACCTCTTTCCAATGAGCATTTATGCCCATCTGATAAAGCCTCGTTTTGGCAGGAGTACTCCCCTGCACAAATACAGGAACTTTTCCATGCTTCTCCGTATAGGCCAGAATAGTTGAAGCAATTGTAGCTAATATTTTATCCCTGTCCTTATTGTCAGATACAACTGCATCATCAATACTGCCCCGTAACTCATCCCAATCGCCAAATCCCAGGTTTACCACCGGCCTTCCATCCGGAAGAGTTGTTAATTCCTGGTAGCTCACTTTTTTCTTAATAGCCCCCTTTGGCTCCTCACTCAAAAAAGTAAAACTGGAATAATCCTCATCCGACAAGCATTCATACTTTTCCAGATTCATATGTTAATTGGTTAACCAAACAATGCCTCAAAATTATCACCGTCTTCCACGTCATCCAAATTTTCAGGCTAACACTTTCTCTTCTCAAACCAACACTTTCCCCGATTTATGAATATCTCTACTCCAAGGCCCCATACCCCAGTATCCTGAACTTCCGCACAAAATCCCCATACCAGGCATACGGGCTTACATTCGTAAATACCATCATGATCAGGTTCTCCTGCTTGTCGATCGTATGCTCGGAACAATAAGCCCCGCCCCAGGTCAGCGATCCTGGCGTAGCCTGGTCGCCGTAACGCGTATCTTCGGTGATGATCTGGAAACCCAGGCCGAACTTATCGTTCCGGTCCCACACGAAATTGTCGCCGATCTGGTTCCGCCCCATCAGGTCCACCGTTTTCCGGGAAAGCAGCCGCACGTTATTGTAGCTGCCGCCGTTCAGGATCAGCTGGCATATTTTGGCGTAGTCCCCCGCAGTGCACACCAGGCCGGCGCCTCCAAGGAAAAGGGTCTGTTTCCCCGCAATGGGGAATGTACGGTTCTCCACGCTTGTGCTCAGCGTGAGCGGGTCATCCATGGTTCGCTTGGAATACAGCTCCACCAGCCGCCCCGCCTTGGATGCTGGCAGGTAAAAATAACAATCCTTCATGCCCAGCGGCCCGAAGATCCGCTCGGCAAAAAACTGGCTGAGGTTCCGGCCGGAGATCACTTCCACCACCCTTCCGGCAATGTCCGTATTGTAACCATACGTATATTTCTCCCCGGGCTCATGCAGCAGCGGCCGCGCCGCCACCTGCCTGATGAGGGAGTCCAGCGTAAGGCCGTTCAGGTCGCTGAGCGCCCCGGTGGGCACTTTATGTGAAGGATGCTGGTAAGGAATGCCCGCAGTATGCGCCAGCAGGTGACGGATGGTAACGGCTTTCTTCGCCTTGTGCGTGATAGCGCGGCCCGTGGCCTTGTCCACACTGTCCAGCACTTCCATGTCTTTGAACTCGGGCAGGAATTTGGAGACAGGATCATCGAGGAACAATTTGCCTTCCTCGTACAACATCAGCACGGCAATGGTGGTCACCAGCTTGGTCTGCGATGCGATCCGGAAAAAGTCGTCCGTGCGCGCGGGTATTTTCTTTTCGATATTCCTGTAGCCATATGCCTTATGATGCACGATCTGCCCGTTGCGGGCAATGAACGTGACGGCATTGGGCGCATATCCCCTGGCGATGGCGTCATTGAAAAAACTGTCTATACGGGCGAGCCTTGCTGCGGAAAAACCGGCCGCTGCGGTATTGGCGGCAGGCTTCAGCTGCTGCTGGGCGCCGGCAGCGGTTGCAAGCAGGGCGCCTGCAAGGAAAAGGATTACTGTTTTCATAAACGTGATTGATATCCGAAATATAACAAGGAATTCCGCATAAAAAAAGGCGCCCTTTACAACCGGGCGCCCTCGCTTGATGAAATGTCGTATGTGCGTTACTGCAAAAGCCCGTCCATCAGGTGGTTGAACTCTTTCTTGTAGGTTTCGTAGTGCCCGCCCGTACCCGGACCGTTAAATCCAGTATGCACCTCTTTCACCTTGCCGCTCTTGTCCAGGTAAATGGTGGTGGGGAAACCTTTGAGTGCGGTCAGCTGCGGCAGCGTTTTCTCGGTTTTCTGCGGGTCGGAGGGCGTAACGCCGGTGATCAGCACGGGATAGGTCACATCGAACCGTTTGATGAAACTCTGCACGGCTTTCTTCGACTTTTCGAAATCGGGCGTGCGCTCATAACACAGCATGATGATCTCCGCGCCGCGGTCTTTGTTCTGCTTGTACCATTGGCTGAGGTAGGCGGTCTCGTCCATGCAGTTGGGGCACCAGGAGCCGGAGATCTGTACGATCACGGCCTTGTTCCTGAAACGCTCGTCCCGGATGGACACCTTTTGCCCGTTCACGTCGGGGAAACTGAAGTCCAGCGTGGCCCCCGTCTCTTTCACGGTGGCGATGGTGGTGGCGTCCTGCAATTTGGCGCTGCTGTCTTTTTTTGCGGAGAACTGCTCTTTGGCGGTGATGCCTGCAAAGAACACGCCGTTGCTGAGGGTGGAATCATTTTCCACTTTGGCGGTGAACAGGTATGCATGCGAGCCGTCGAAGGTGGACAATTTGAGGGTATCGCCGTCCACAACGCCCTGCAGGTAACGGTAGTCGCCGGTGGTGGTAAGATAGGTGCCGGTCACGGCGCTGCCGTTCTGGGAAAACTCCCCGATGGCGAAGCTGCTGTCTTTTCCTTCGGGCGAGGTGAAATAAGTG
>CBFHAF010000732.1:0-2782 GCA_965653435.1 uncultured Chitinophaga sp. | reverse complement strand
CTTATGGCCGGCATTGAAGGTGTAATCCAGGCCCAGGTTTGCCCCGTAGGTCTGGCGCTGGCCCATATACCGTTTCAGCATCACGGTGCTGACGGACTTCTTTTGTTTTACGTCGGCCAGGCCGGTGTTATAGGTTACATCGAATGCATCGGTGCCCCATTGGCGGTTCCAGATGGCGGCGGCTACCATCACGCCCAGCTTGTTCTTGAAGAAGCGGTCGCCGTATACGATAGACCCGTTGTAGGTGCCGTCTTTCGAAAAAGTGTTATACCCGGCGGCGGCGCTTACGTTCAGCTGCCTTTTGGCCGGAGAAGTGCGGGTAATGAAATTGATGGACCCGCCAATGGCGTCGCCTTCCATATCGGGGGTGATGGCCTTCGCCACCTGTACATATTGGATCATTTCTGAAGGCACAGCGTCCAGCACGGAGTTGCGGCTGCCCATCACGTTGGCGCTGGGCAGTCGGTTGCCGTTGAAGAGGATGGAGGTCCAGGCGAAAGGCGTGCCCCTTACGGTAGCAGCGTCAGCCTCTCCATGGTAGCGGGCTACAGCCACGCCCTGCACGCGTTGTACGGCTTCGGCGGCATTCCGGTCGGGGAGCTTGCCGATGGCGTCCGCAGCGATCACGTCCATGATGGCGAGGGAATTTTTCTTGATGTTGAGGGCTTTCAGCTGAGAAGGCGCCATGGTGCCTTTTACCAGCACTTCTTTTATCTGGCCGCCGGGCTCCAGCTGGATGGTACCGGCGTCGTTGAGGCCTTTCCTGACATCCAGCTCTATGGTGCGGGATTCGTGGCCAATATAGGTGATAATGATCCTGATTTTACCGGTTGCCCTGGCATTGAGGGTGAAGCTTCCGTTGAGGTCGGTGGTGGTGCCCTGGTTTGTGGCGGGCGACTGTACGGTAGCGCCGGGCAATTGCCCGTCCTTTCCGCTTACCACTCCTTTGATGGTTTGCGCCTGCGTTGCCGAAGCGGCGAGCGTCAGCATGAAAACTGTGATAGGGATTTGTTTAAGGCCAGCGATCATAGTTGAAGTATTTTGTGCAAAAGTCAGCAACCGGCAGCAGCCGGGCGACCGGGTAGATGTACCTGTACCCGGCAAGGTCCGTCCCGATGCAATAGTACGCCTGCGTATTGGGAACCAGTTAATTAGAGGCTGTTACCAAATTATTACCAATACAATAAAAGAAGCGGGAAAGGAGTGAGTTAACATTCGCATAATACAGCTGCGCTATTTTTAAGGCAGGGATACGGGTATGTTATATGTAATTTCAATAGGCGCGTTCCAGGCATTGATCGCCGTTTTACTGTTGTGGAAGAACAAGTTCCGCAATAAGGCGGATGCTTTGCTGATCGTGCTGTTATGCTGCATTGCCACGCACCTGGGCATTAAGTTCTATATCTATTCTTTCGTGGAAGACCTGCATATACGCGCGCAGATGAACACCTTCATCGGCCTGTGTTACGGTCCCCTGGCTTATTTGTATGTGCTGAAGCTGCTGGACGATAAATTTATCCCCGCCACGCGCATGTATCTTTTTATCCCGTTCGTGCTGGCGGCCATCGGGTACCTGACGGTGTTCTGCCTGCTGCTGGCGGACGTGCCGGTGGGGCACCGCGCGCTGCAGGTATACAACGATCTTTCTACCTGGCTGTTCATTGTTTTCGGCGCGACTTTCCCGCTGATCATTTTCAGGAAGCTGCGGCATATCAAAGCGAAGGAGGAGCGGCAGCTAGTATTGCACATCAGTGCGTTGATGCTGGCGGTGGCAGTGGTAGGGGCCGTTTTCCGGATCGCCGGGTATTTCATGCCGCCTTCCGAAGAAAGCATGCTGCTTTGCAGGAATATCTGCTACATATTGCTCTCGCTGATCTGTATAGACATCCTCAGGTTTAAATACGCTGGTATCCTGGGCGGGCGCACGGCTGAGCCGCCGGTAACTCAAACGGAGGAAGAGATGGCTGAACCGCCGGTTTCTCTCATTCATTCAAACGGGGACCACTCAGAAACACCAGCCCCGAAAAAGATACAGCTCAGCGAAACGGCGCATAGAAAAATATTACAGCAGCTGGACCAGCATCTTGCCTCCACCAAACTTTACCTCGACCCCGATCTGGGGCTGGACAAACTTTCCGCGGCCATCGGCGAAAGCAAATACCACGTATCCGAAGCCCTGAACATGTACGCCGGGAAATCGTTCTACCAATACATCAACGAATACCGCATCTCCCGCGCAATGGAGATCATGACCTCCATCCAGCAGAAGAACCTGCCGGTGAACATCCTGGTGATCGCCTTTGAATGCGGCTTCAAGGCAAAATCTTCGTTCAATACCTATTTTAAAAAGATTACCGGAGAAACGCCCAGCGCTTATCTCTCCCGCCTGAAGGCCGGTGCCGCGGCGTGTTAGGAGAAAGGCATTTTCCCGGAAACAGCTTATGTAGCGTTACAAATTCCCCTTTTTCATTTCACTCACTGCATGGTCTGCGGCCCTGGCGGTAAGCGCCATATATAAAATGGACGGGCTTTGGTTGCCTGTGCTCGCCATCGCGGCGCCATCCGTTACAAATACGTTTTTGCAGTGATGCAGCTGGTTCCATTCGTTCAGCAGCGAGGTTTTCGGGTCGCTGCCCATCCTGCATCCGCCCATTTCATGAATATCCAGGCCCGGCGGCTGGTGGTTGTCGTATTGCCGGATGTTTTTGCAGCCGGCCTGGTCCAGCATCTCGGCGCTTTGCGTAAGGAAGTCGCGGATCATCCGTTCGTCGTTTTCGTCATA
>CBFHAF010000731.1:0-2799 GCA_965653435.1 uncultured Chitinophaga sp. | reverse complement strand
CGCACCTGCTGCTTATGTTCACGGCCATTGTGCTGCTCACCATCGGCTCAGCCAAGGCGAAAAGGAAAAATACGGACCGGGAAAAGTTCAGGACCATGCTCATCTGGTTCTCCCTGGCCCTTTTGCTGATCCTGGCAGCAATACCATGGCCGTTCTCACCATTCGCAAGCAGACCATATATCAGATAATCATGAAACAGTTACTGCAATCAAAAACCGGGCGGCTGCGGATCATCGGCGCGCTGGAAGGCGTTTCCCTGCTGGTTCTCGTATTCATCGCCGTTCCCATGAAATATTATTTCGGCAACCCGGCGGGCACGAAACTGGTAGGGCCCGTTCACGGTGCATTATTCCTGCTGTTCGTCTTTAACACTCTGAGCGTAGGCGTGGAGCAGCGGTGGAAATTCGGGGAAACCACCTGGAAGGTGCTGCTGGCCTGCATCATCCCGTTCGGCACCTTTTATATAGACCGGAAGATATTGCGGAATATTACCGAGCAGGAACAATAATTAGGGGGCTCAGCCGGGGCAGTTTTGGTGGTAATTGCTTAATTTTGTGGCCATCATGGTTACAGATCAGGCAACTTACAACAGGAAAAAATTCAGGAACCAGATACTTATCTTTATTGTCAAGCTGGTAGTGTACCTCTCTATCGTGTACGTAAACCTCACCCAGCATAAATGGTTTGAGGCCCATTCCCTGGTGGCCCGCATTACCAACGCCCTTTCGATCTTCCTCGGCGCCAACCTGCTCATTTCCATCGGGTGGATCATCATGATATCCTGGTACCTCCGCAAGAACCGCATGCAGCGGCTTACGAGAGACAACTTCGTGCTGGGCATCAACCGCATTTCTTCCGTGCTTAACACAGTGTTCGCGCTCATTGCCATCATGGTGCTGTTCGGCGTGGACATTATTAATTTGTTCGTGAGCGTGAGCATCGCCGCGGCGGCATTCGCCCTGTTGTCTAAGGATTACGTGACCAATATGATCAACGGGCTCATCATCATGTTCTCCGACCAGCTGAGCCTGGGCGACCAGATCAGGGTGGGGGAGTTCCGCGGAAAGGTGCTGGACATCACGCTCATCAACGTAGTGCTGCAGAATGACGACGACGACATCGTGCTGATCCCCAACAGCGTGATCTTTTCCACCATGGTGCTGAACCAGAGCAAACAGAACATCAAAAAACTAAAGATAGAGTTCGAGCTCGACCTCAAATACCAGTCCTCGCCGGACGACCTTGAAAAAGAACTGAAGAACGTGTTGCGGCCGTTTGCCACCAATATCACCGAGAACAGCTTTTCACTGAAGATACTGGAGATCAAAAAAGACCTCGTGCATTACAAGGTGCAGTTCCTGATCCCGCGGCCGGACAAGGAAACCGAGCGCAAGATGCGCCGGTTGCTGATCAACACCATCCTGTCGTTCTCCGGCAGGGAGGTAAATGCGCAGGAAGATTCCCTGTAGCGCCCTATATTCCGTCTGGACTTATTCGTATATTACTCCTCTAAAAAACAGGAAATGGAAGAACTAACTGCAGGCGTCGGTTCCCGGGTGCAGCATGCGCGATATGGGCCGGGCGTTATTATAGGAGTGAAATACGCGCAGTATGTGGTCACTTTTATGAACAGCGGCGTCGAGGAAATAGACAAAACGGACCCGCTGTTCGAAGTGCTGTACAGCGAAAACAAAACCGCTGAAATAGAGACCGCCTCGCAGGCGGAAACTTCGCTGCTGAAGATACTCCGCCTCTGGAACGGCTTCGGCGAAGTAGTACCCATCGGCGAACGCTGGGCCGGCGGCACGCTTTTGCTGCAACCCAAAGACCCGAACCTCAAAGGAAAAGAAGTGCCCATCGACGTGTTCTTCCACAAGATCGTAATGGTGCGCGACAGGCTGCGCGTACTGGAACAGCAGATCAACGGGCACAAGCTGCTTGGTGACGAAGACAAGGTGAACCTTCAGCAATACATCACCCGCATATACGGATCGCTCACCACCTTCAACGTTTTGTTCAGGGATAAAGAGCACTGGTTCACAGGTGAAAAAGGAGCGAAGGACGAGTGAAATAAACCCAATATTTTGTTATTCTCAGATTATTGTATAACTTGGCGCTTAATCAGGTAATACTACAATTGGAAATTTTCATGCCCCGGCAAAATGCCGGGGCTTTTTTTATGCGGTATAACCGGAACGGGGGAACGAATGTTTGATGTTCGTGTGTAGGACCGGGCCTTTAAAAAAATGGATAAGCCGGCATTGACGGTAAAACCAGTTATTCCAATCGGCCTCTACGTCATTGCGGCTACCAAAGCCCCGTCATTGCGAGGAGCAGTGGAGGCTTTGTGCAGTGGCGGCGACGAAGCAATCTCCTCCGTTGGCGCATATCACTTCACTGGAAGAGATTGCTTCCTCGCCCCGCCCGCTTTGGCTCTGCGGCTCCTCGCAATGACGGCCTTTTAATGCATAGGACCTTCCGCAAACTTCTGTGTGGTTTACCGCACAATTTCCATGCGGCTCCTCGCAATGACGGCCTTTTAGTGCACAGGCCCTTCCGCAAACTCCTGTGTGTTTTCCCGCAACGATGTGTTGATGCATTAGGCTTGCCGCACAATTTACCCGCAGCTGCCCACAATGACCTTCTCCGTGTGAGTAAAAACACGACGATCACTTATACGCATGCGGCGGAACATGCCCGGCAATAGCCGTCCAGGCATCGCGGTTCCAGCGGAAGTGCATGGAATGGCGGCTGTTGAAACGGTCGTAGCGCCGGGGCTGGTACCCATGGCGAACGGAA
>CBFHAF010000730.1:0-2803 GCA_965653435.1 uncultured Chitinophaga sp. | reverse complement strand
CTGAAGGCACACTTCCCTGCTGCTGTCGTCGAAAGTGATGGCGGAGGGGTAAGGGCTGGTCCTTTTAATGTAGGTGTATAATGCACGCCGGTATTGGTCGCCGTTTTCGGAGGTTTTCCAGTATTCGCCGCTCCATACGGTCTGCCAGATATTGTCCGGCTGGTAAGGCATTACGCTGGGCCCGAGCATTTTGTAGCTCAGCAGCCCGCTCACAAGCAGCGCCTGGTCGCGCACCTGCTCTGCCGTTAGCCTGAAACGCGGGCCGCGGGCGAGGTAACGGTTGGCCGGATCTTTTTCCTGCAATGCGGGAGAACTGCGTGAATCGCGTTTGTAGGCGTCAGACAATACTATTTCGCGGAGCAGGTTTTTCATGCTCCAGTTGTGCGTGTACATGAACTGGTAGGAAAGATAATCCAGCAACTCCGGGTTGGAAGGCAGGAAGCCCTGCGTGCCGAAGTCCTCCAGCGTTTCAACAAGCCCGATGCCGAACAGCTGTTCCCAGAAACGGTTCACCATCACACGTGCGGTAAGCGGGTTCTTTTTATCGGTGATCCACATCGCCAGCCCGAGCCTGTTGCGCGGCGCGTTGGCCGGGAAAGGGTTGAGCGAAGCGGGCACATCAGGCTTTACTTCTTTTCCATGCACCATCCAGTTGCCTCTTTCGAAAGTATAGGTGGGCCTGAAAAGTTCCTGCGAGTTCTCCACCATCACCGGGTGGCTGGGCGGGCTGGCATCCACCACGGTGTAGTAGGCCTTTTCCACGGACCTGAACCCGGGCTGGTCTTTGCCGGGCAGCTCATTGCGGAAGGCGAACCATTCGATGGAGGTAACCGGTTCCAGCGGGCCCAGCGAAGGGTTCCGGAATATAAAATACAGGTCGCGGCGGCCCGGCAGCGGCTTAATGTCAACTTCCACCACATGCACGCCGTTCACGATCTGCGAATGGCCGATCACGGGGCCTTTCAGGCTGTCTACCCGCACTTCCACCGTTCCGCCGTTTTTGCCTGTGCGGCATTGGATAAAGAGCTTGGAACGGTTGTCCAGGAATACGTTTTTCAGCCGGCAGCTTCCGCCGTGGCGGCATGCGGTGAACTTGGTATCCGCCAGCTCGCCGTTGATATATTTATCGCAATCGTGCGCATGACGTTTGGGTTCGAGCGTACGGAAGAACCCGGCCGTTTCTTTGGAAGAGGCCTTCGTGCCGTAGCGGTCTATCCAGGATGTTACGGAATCTATGCGTTTGCGGTCCAGGCTGTCGTAGAGGCGGAGCTTGGGATGCTCGCCCCAGGTGTCTTCGTCGCGGGTATTATTGAGGAAGGCCATCAGCTTGTAATAATCCTCGAAACGGAAGGGATCGTAGGGATGGCTGTGGCATTGCACGCAGGCGATGGTAGTGCCCTGCCATACTTCCATGGTGGTGTTCACCCGGTCTATGATGGAAGCGGTGCGGAACTCCTCGTCCTCGGTGCCGCCCTCATCGTTGTTCATGGTGTTGCGGTGGAAGGTGGTCGCGATCATCTGGTCGTTGGTCGGCTCGGGCAGGAGGTCTCCGGCCAGTTGCTCGGTGGTGAAGCGGTCGTAAGGCAGGTCCTGGTTGAAGGCGTTGATCACCCAGTCGCGGTAGCGCCAGAAATCACGTTTCACGTCCCTTTCATAACCTTTGGAGTCTGCGTACCGTGCAAGATCCAGCCACATGGCAGCCCAGCGTTCGCCGTAGTGGGGCGAGGCCAGCATACTGTCCACCATTTTTCCGTAGGCACCGGGGGAATTATCCGCGAGGAAGGCCTGCATCAGCTGCTCCGATGGCGGAAGGCCCGTGAGGTCCAGGCTGAGGCGGCGCAGGAGCGTAACCTTATCCGCCTGCGGGGCGGCTTCCAGTTTTTCTTCTTCCAGCTTAAGGTTGATGTAATGATCCACTCCCCCTTCTTTCGCATTTTCCGCCCCGAATCCGGCAGTAAAAGTGCTGGCCGGGTATGCGGGCTTATCCGGGGGCACATAGGCCCAATGCTCGCCCCATTTGGCCCCCTGGTTCACCCAGCGGGTCAATATATCGATCTCTTCTTTGCTTAGGGGAGCAGCTTTGTAAGGCATGCGCTCTTTCGGGTCCCTGCTGTGCAGGCGGCGGATGAATTCGCTGTTCTTCGCATCGCCGGGGATGATGGCGGGATGGCCGCTTTTGGTGTTGCCAAGGGCTTCTTCCCTGAACAATACGCTGAAGCCTCCGCTCTGCTTTACGCCCCCGTGGCAGCTGATGCAATGTTTGTTGAGTATAGGCTTTACGTCCGCGCTGTAATCCACCGGCCGGCGACTGTTGCAGCCAATGGCGGATATGCCCGCTAAGGCAGCGGCACTTAAAAACAATAAGAGCCGGGACGTGGTCAAATAATGCATGTTACTGTAGTTTGCTTATCCTTTCTGAGTGGTGGGTGGAATCCGGTGAAAAAGTACGAAAAAGCGGGCACGTATGCAACTTAAGGGTAAAATAGGCCGCTTAATAGTGAATATCCGCATAAATTGAAATATTTCATACTTTATATGAACAAATATATTTCGGTATGGTAGCGGATAAGGGGTTGATTATATACATTCGTGGCACTACAATCAGCTCCTCTGGAAAAACCGTATACGCAGCGGGTTCCCTACCGGGAATCCGCTGTTTTTTTGACGGAAAAGGAAAAGGGGCCTTCCGGCCCCCATCATTCAATCAAACAACAGTAATATTTTTAATGATATGCTTTTAAAAAAAGAAGGGTGAAAGAATTCACCCTCCGGTATATGCATACATTAGACATGAGACTTATTT
>CBFHAF010000729.1:0-2812 GCA_965653435.1 uncultured Chitinophaga sp. | reverse complement strand
AGCCGGAGAGAATACGGCGGGTACAACTTCCGGCGGGGAACAGGCTGAAGAAAAACAAAAGGCCCGGGCATCTCAACATACCCGGGAAACTTCGGGCGCTTTAACACCCGCTCGCACCAGGCAGGAAGCAGATGCCGTATTTACCGCACCCCGGGAACCCGCACTGGATGAAGCGTTGTATGTGGAAGCAGCCGGGCTCATACTGTTGCACCCTTTCCTCGCTGAACTGTTCAGCAGCACCGGCCTGTGGGAAGACAAGCAGTGGACTTCAGCTGCAGCGCCTTTCCGCGCTGTCAGGCTGATGGCATACCTCACGTACGGCAACAGCGAAGTGCCGGAATACCGGCTGCTGTTCCATAAAATATTAACCGGGATAGACGCTGCCACGCCTTTACCTGCCGAAGCGCCGCTGCTGCCCGGAGAAACGGCAACCTGCACGGAATTGCTGGAGGCAGTGCTCAGCCACTGGACGGCCCTCCGCAATACCACGGCAGACGGCTTGCGGGAAGGATTCCTGGTGCGCAACGGCAAGCTCGAACAAACGCCCAAAGGCATCAAGCTGGATGTGGAACGTCTTGCACAGGATGTGCTGCTGGCCCGTCTTCCATGGGGCTGCTCCACCGTGAAGCTGCCCTGGCTGGAACCGTTGCTGCTGGTAAACTGGATGTAGAACTAAAACAAAAAACCAAATATCATGAAGCCAAAAGTGAAAAACTTACTTCAGATGTTCAGGCAGCTATTCCTGCACATCCTTGTTGTGTCTCTCCCCATTCTGGCAAAAGGCCAGGAAACGATCACCGTGGGCGTGGCAAACGCCGACCATATCTATAACCTTCCTATCAACGTAGCCATACCCATGGGCTCTGCGCTGACGATCAAGCCAGGCGGCACCGGCGGTACCGTGCTGTGGGAATTTGCTGCGGCCTTTCCCGGCGGGGCGATGGCTTTGCCTGGTGGGGACGGGTTTTCGAAAGACGGTCTTACCGTTCAGTTGCCCGCCGCCGAAAACGTGCCCATAAGCGATCTGGAGACCGTGAAGATCTTTGGTAACCCCACGGTAGCAGGCTCCTGGAGCTTTTCCCTCCGGGTAACGGACCAGGCTTCCGCCACCAACGGTACACGCAACTTTGAGGTGCGTGTAACCCAGTCGCTGGACCTCGTGCTGGTGCTTGACCGTTCCGGCAGCATGCTTTCGCCGACCTCCGCCGATGCGGGTGCACCCACCCGCTGGAACGCGCTCAAAGAAGCAGTGAGCGGGTTTGCCAATCTTTACCAGGCCATTGGCGGCACCAACCGGTTGGGCATCGTCTACTTCGCAACCACGCCTGCACCGGCTTCCACCTGCTGCGGAACGCTCAAGGCGGTGGACGGCGGGCTGGCCGCCGCGGTAGGCGCTGATATCGACAATGTTGCCGTAACACCCGTGCCTCCCGGTATGACCGCGCTGGGCGCAGGCCTGAAAGCCGGCACCACCATGCTTTCCGACGCTACTAAAGCACGCAGCGTACTGATATTCACAGACGGTGAGCAGAACCAGCAGCCGATGGTGAACGCAGCCGGCACCGGTTACAGCGACGGTACCACTATTCCCGGCGGCGCAAGCCCGGGCGGTATCAAAGTGGCGACCATCGGTATCGGCAGCCCCAGCGGTACTTTCCATACTACCTTACTCGGATTGGCCACCGCCAACCGCGGCAGCTACAACACCACGCTGGACGGCACGAACTTCACCTTCCAGGGCGGCCTGGCAAGCGGCAGCCTTTCCATGGGCTTCGTGAACCAGTTTGTGACCATGTTGTCGCAGTTCAGCCCGCAGATCGTGACCACCGCATTCAAATCATTGCCCGGTACAGGCACAGTACCGATAGAAACGTTCCCGCTCAACAAAAGAGTGGACAAGCTACTGCTTGAATTCACCGTAGGCCGCAAGCTTGAAGTGCCGCAGCTGATGCAGGTATACAAGCTGATCCGCGTTGAAAAGGACGGGAAGGACGTCAAAAATTATGCGAAAGTGACCTGGGTGGGTAATTATACCAACAGCATCCTCCTCACGATCGATTTCAGCGATCCCCCGGAAAGCCATCCCCCGCTGGACCCGGCCGGCAGCTGGAGCATACACGCCGCGGATTCAGGCATGAACCTCCGCTCAATGAACCTCAACGTACTGGCGGACGATCACCGGCTGCACATGAAACGCACGCTGGGAAACACCGCACCGAAAGTGAACGACAAGCTGCCTATCTCTTTCTTACTCGATAAGCTGCAGCTGCCCGTGAAAGATGCGGACATCAAATGCGTGGTGCTGCGCCCCGGCGAAGACCTGGGCGACGTGCTGGCCCGAAGCGAAAAGAATATAAAGCCCGATGGCGGAGACTCAGCATCGGCAGGTGTGCAGAAATACAATAAGCTGTGGGAAACGGATTCCGCTTTCCGCGCGCTCTTTAAACCGGTGGAAAACGTTGTGCAGCTCACTCATACAGCCGACGGCAAATACGAAGGAACCTTCGAGGGGCTCACCGTTGCCGGCGTGTACAAGCTCGTTTACCTCGTGAAAGCGAAGAACGCCGATATCGGCGAGTTCCAGCGCACTTTCATGGAAAGCGTATATGTAACCTTCTCCAGCGTGGACCTTACCAAATCGGAAGTAACCTCCACCATCCAGAACGGCCAGCTGGTAATGAACCTCAGGCCGATGACCAGTTACGGGAAGTATGTCGGCCCTGCCATGGGCCCCGCCTTTTCCGTTTCCAATGCAGATATAAAGATCGCCAGCGTGGCAGACCACCAGGACGGCAGGTATACCATCACCTTT
>CBFHAF010000728.1:0-2816 GCA_965653435.1 uncultured Chitinophaga sp. | reverse complement strand
GCACGCATACGGAACCGGACGGTACTTATATTCTGCGGAATGTGCCGAAGAATGCGGAGCTGGTGGTGTCCTACATCGGATTTGAAACGCAGCGGTTTAAAATTTCAGGAAGGGAAGAGATCAACGTGACGCTGACGATCAGCGTCAGCGGCCTGGAAGAAATGGTAGTGATCGGCTACGGCACCACTACCAAAGCCAAAAACACGGGCAGCATCAGTTCCATCACTTCAGAAGAGATCTCCAAACAACCGGTGGCCAACCCGCTTAATGCTTTGCAGGGCAGGGTAGCCGGCGCGCTCGTTACCCAGTCCAACGGCCTGCCCGGCTCCCGCGTGACCATCGTGGTGCGCGGCCTCAACACGCTGGATGCAACCGGCGCGGGCTCGCAGCCTTTATATATCATAGACGGCGTACCATTCAACATCCAGGATGGTTCTATACCGGTCACCAACGACCTTAACGGCCGCGGGTCCTTTGCGGCCAACGGCGGCATCAGCCCCTTCAGCATCATCAACCCCGCTGAGATAGAACGGATAGACATCCTGAAAGATGCGGACGCGACCGCCATCTACGGCACCCGCGGCGCCAACGGCGTAGTGCTCATCACCACCAAAAAAGGCCGGGCCGGTAAAACGAAGCTGAACATCAACGTCTACCGCGGCGCAGGCAAGGTTGGCCATTTCATTCCCATGATGAACATGGAGCAGTACCTCCAGATGCGTAAAGAAGCCTATGCCAACGATGGCATTACGCCCACTGCCGCAAATGCACCCGACCTGTTGCTCTGGGATCAGAACACCCGGACCGACTGGCAAAAAAAATACCTCGGCGGCACCGCGAATGCCACGGACGCACAAGCCACCGTATCCGGCGGCGACCAGCGCACCCGTTTTCTTCTGAATGCCGGCTACCATAAAGAGACCACCGTATTCCCCGGCGATTATGATGATTACCGCATTTCCACCAGGCTGAATGCGGAGCACAGCTCACTGGATAAAAAGTTCTTTGCAAGCGTTGCCGTGAATTATTCCTACGGCGAAAGCGACCTGCTGCGGCAGGATATGAGCACGCTCTACAACCTCCCGCCGAACCTGCCGCTGTATAATGCAGACGGTTCCCTGATCTGGACAGGCAGCTTCACGAACCCGGAATCGTACCTGCTGGTAAAGTACCTTGGCAAGACCAACAACCTGATGACCAATACGATATTGCGCTATACCATCATGCCCGGCCTGGATCTCAAGACCAGCTTCGGTTATAACAGCATATCGCTGAACCAGAACAACCAGTATCCAGCCATATCCAAAAATCCCTTAAGCGGCACTCCTACCAATTCAGCCGATTTTACGACGATAGAACAGAAGGGGTATATCGCCGAGCCGCAGTTGACCTATAATACCAATATTGCCAAAGGAAGACTGTCTGCCTTGCTGGGCGCCACTTTTCAGCATAGCCTCAATACCTCCCTGAGGAATTCGGGAGACAACTACAGCACGCCCGCTTTGCTGGGAACGCTTGCCGGAGCAGGCACCTACAGCAACCCTGTCGCCGGTTACACGCAGTACAGGTACAATTCACTGTTTGGCCGCGTTACTTACGACTGGGATTCAAAATACCTGCTGAATGCCGTATTAAGAAGGGATGGCTCTTCACGTTTCGGGGCGGACAACCGTTTTGGCAACTTCTGGTCTATAGGCGCCGGCTGGATATTCTCCAACGAGGAATTTGCTAAATCACTCTCATGGCTTTCTTTCGGCAAGCTGAGAGGCAGCTACGGTGTAACGGGCAACGACCAGATCGGGGATTACCAGTACCGCAACCTGTATGGCACTGCCACTGCCTACCAGGGCGGGGCCGCCTTAGTGCCAAGCAGGGTAGAAAATCCCACCCTGCAATGGCAAACCACCTATAAGCTGGAATTCGGCATGGAGCTGGGTTTTTTCCGGAATGCCGTGCAGATGACCGCCAACTATTACACGAACCGCACGCCCAACCAGCTGGGTTTCCTCACCATGGCTTCGCAGGCAGGTTTTAATTCCTACAGCGCCAACTTCGATGCATTGATCCGCAATACCGGTTTCGAACTGGAACTGAACACCGTTAATATCAGGAAGAAAGACTTCAAATGGAGCACTTCTTTTAACATGACCATCCCGAGAACGAAAGTTGTGGATGCCAGCAAGAGTTACTTCTTCTACAATGCCAAAGCCATTGGGCAGCAGCTGAGCTACGCCATGCGTTTCCGGTATCGTGGCGTGGACCCCGCTACGGGAAAACCCATGTACCGGGATGCGGGGAAAGACAGCCTCACCTTCACGCCTAGTTTCAGCAACGACAGGGAAGTGGCCGGTTATACGGCGCCCAAGGCGTACGGAGGGCTGAACAATGTTATCACCTATAAAAATTTCGACCTCAGCTTTTTCTTCCAGTATACCGTGCAGGACGGGAACATTCTTCCTGCTTCGGCACCGGGCGTGCTGAGCAATGGCAACCAGACGGTTTTCTGGCTCAACCGCTGGCAGAAACCGGGCGATGTGTCAACCGGGCCGAGATATACCAGCAGTTCTTCTATTTATTCCGCCTGGGGCTCTTCGGACGCTATTTTCGGAAACGCTTCCCTGCTGCGCCTGAGGAATGTGAACCTTTCTTATGCCTTCCCGAAACAGGTTGCGGAGCGTTTGAAAGCGGACAACCTGCGGGTGTACCTGCAGGGCCAGAACCTCTGGTGGACTTCCAAACAGAAATATGTTTACGATCCGGAAACGGGCACAGCCATGCCACCGCTCAGGGTAATCACAGCCGGGATCAATGTTACA
>CBFHAF010000727.1:0-2822 GCA_965653435.1 uncultured Chitinophaga sp. | reverse complement strand
TTTCTCTGCTTTCACGAAGCAGAGGCGGGCCGTCATTGCTTCGTCGCCCCTCCCGCTTTGGCTCTGCTGCTTCCCGCAATGACTGGCTTTTTCCTACTTTGCCGTCCCGTCGCTTTGACGCTGTTGCTCCGCCATAGCGTTTTTAATTTTGATTAGAACATCGTAATCTCTATATTCGCAACTGCGTTGCAATAAATGACAGTCTTTACCAGATACCGCCAATGGAGCGCCGCTTTGCTGCTGGCTTTGTATGCATTTATTGCCATGCCCGTTCAATATTGGCATATCCACCCGGAAAACAATAAGGCTGCAGCCTGCCATCCGGCGGATGCCTCCAAAGGCCCGCGTATTTCTCCCGCAGGCGCGCTGCTGCCGGATGGTTGTAAGATATGCGACCATCATTACTCAGCCTATTACGACGACCAGTGCGGGCAACCAGCCCTGCCACAGGCCGTAAAGAACTTCTCCTTTCAATTCCCCGTTCCCGCATTGTTTGAAACAGTGCGCCTTTCCTGCCCAAATAAGGGCCCGCCGGTAACAGCCTGATTTCCTGTTTTCTTTTTACTGAAAAGCGCTGCCGGCAGGCAGGCGTTGCAGCGTCCGTACGGCTGCCGGCGAACGCTGCATGCAGGTGCATGTGAATGTTCTTCGCGGGAACCGGCCTGCAAGGCCTGTTTGCGCAATGCTGTATTTATTCGCCACACTCAAACAATTTGTCCCTAATAAACTTTAAGATGATCCAACGGCTATACTTTTTAATCGTTCTCGGTTTTTTTTCAAACAGCCTGTATGCACAGCAGGGCAGGATTGCCGGGAATATTTCAGGACCCGACCAGCAGATACTGGCGGGCATCACGATCAGCCTCGAAGGGCATGCGAAGCTCACTCAAACGGATGATAACGGCAATTTTTCCTTTACCGGCCTTGCCGCCGGCCACTACATCCTCCTGGCAAGAGGCGTTGGCTACAGGGCCAAAAGCAGCCAGGTGAGAGTGGAGGACGGTAAAACGGTGTTCCTCCGCCTTGAGCTGGACATTGCCACATCCACCCTGAAAGAAGTAAACGTAACGGCCAGCCGCGGCCCCCTGCTAACGGCAACGCTTACACGCACCAGTACGGCGCTGCGGGATATTCCGCAGAATATCCAGTCGGTAGACAGGGCGGCGATGAACGACCAGCAATTTTTCCAGCTCAATGATGTGTTCGCGAACGTGGCGGGTATCACTTCCGCCAATTATTACGGCGGATTCAGCTCAAGAGGTTTTACGTCTGAGGTCAGCGGCATTACCACCAACGGCATCAAAGGCTCGCCGTATCCCGAGGGCCAGATCCCTTTATTGGGTAATATCGAAAGCGTGGAGGTCATGCACGGCCCCTCGGCTATTCTCTACGGCCAGGGCGGGCTGGGCGGCAATATTAACCTGGTCACCAAACGGCCGAAGAAATTCACCGCCGTAAATGCCAGTGTTTCCGCGGGCTCCTTCGATCTGCTCCGGGTGCAGGCGGATGTAACGGGCAGTATCAGCAAAAAGAAGAACCTGTATTTTCTGGCTGGCGCCGGCTGGCAGAACGGCGGCAGCTTTACCCGGCACTTCAACCGCAGGAGCATACAGGCATACGGCTCCCTCAAATGGGAGATGGCGCCCGGCACCAGCTGGCAGGTGAACGTGAATTACGTGAACGACGATGCTGCCAATAACTACCAGCCCCGCGTACCGGTATACAACAGCCGGGATAAGGACAGCGTATTCCTGGTGCCTTACGACTTCAATCCGGGATACGACAGCCGGTACAAAGGCAGCAACTACCAATTGCAGTCCTTGATGGAACACAGCTTTTCCGCGAACTGGAAGGTCGGGCTGCTGGCGGCTTACAGCGAATCCAGGGCGGAGCGTAACCAATATACCGCTTCCGGTTTCGTGAGAACTACCGATCATACCATAAGCAGGTCGTACAGCTGGCAAACGATCCATTCGCCCCAAACTACCGTTAACCTCTATACGAATATCCGGGTAAAGACCTGGAACATGTTGCACCAGGTGACTGCCGGCGGCGATGTGATGCTGGCCCGCAACAATTATCCCGGGGGCATTACGCAGTATGCCGCTACCCGCCTCTCTGTACTGCAGCCGGTGCATGAATACCGCTACGACTCTACCGGCATGACCCTATACGGGAAGTCCGCCATCGAAAAATTCACCTACAACACCCTGGGCGCCTACGTGCAGGACCAGCTGGAGATCATTCCTCAGCTGAAGCTGCTGGCGGGTTTGAGATACAATAACTATTTCCGGCGGTATCTCGCCAACCGGCCGGACGGCTCCGTGATATACGACGAAAGGCCGCTGAGAACGGAAAACTTCTCACCGCGCCTGGGCATCGTTTACCAGCCTGTGCCCGCCGTTTCCCTTTACGTGGATTACAACGAGGGTTTCTCACCGCAGTATGGCAACAACGCTGAGAACGGCGGCCCGTTTGACCCGGAAACCTCCAAACAATATGAATTCGGGGCGAAAGGCGAATTCTTCAAAGGCGCCTTGCAGCCATTTATCACCATTTACCAGAGCACAAAGAAGAATGTGCTGCAATCCGCTCCCAGGCCGGATTTTCCGTACTGGCAGGAAGCCATTGGCGAAGTGCGGAGCAGGGGTGTGGAAATGGGGTTGAAAGGGAACGTTTTCAGCAGCCTTTTCCTCACGCTGAATTATAACTACAACAAAACGAAGATCACGAAAAGCAAAAAGCCGGAAGATATCGGTCAGTTGTTTGCCAATGCCCCGGAGAATTCCGCGAACGGCTGGGTTAAATATTCATTTATGAAT
>CBFHAF010000726.1:0-2826 GCA_965653435.1 uncultured Chitinophaga sp. | reverse complement strand
GGTTATTTCGGGCAGATCATTTCCCGCCACAATAATCTTTTTAATGCCAATACCGGCAATGTGAATGAGCTGATGCAGTGGAAAATACTCCTGTCTTTCGGCGTATTCAGCCTGTTCACCGGCCTGCTGGCCGGCACTTTGCCCGCCTGGATACTATCCGCCTTCAATCCCGCGGAGGTGCTGAAGCGCCTTCCCTCCCACCGCGTGTTCGGGAGAATGGGGCTGCGCAGGAGCTTACTGGTATTCCAGCTTTCATTGTCGCTTATCATCACCATATTCCTCTTTGCCTTCTACCGGCAGTTCTCCCATATGGCCGCGGCCAACCGGGGCTACCAGGCGGAGGACGTGCTCACGGTAAGGCTGCAGGGCAACCCCGGCCATTTGCTGCGCCAGGAGATCGCCGCGCTGAGCGGCGTACAGGCGGTGGCGGGAGCGTCGTACGATTTTAAAAAATACCTTGGCGGCCAATTATCGGTAAAAAGCAAGCTGTCCAAAGAACCTGCTTCCATGGATTATTTCAATGCCGATGAAAATCTCGTCCCGGTAATGGGCCTGCGGATGGCTGCGGGGCAGAATTTCCATGCGGGGCAAACCGGGCAATTGCTCATCAATGAAAAAGCGGCGCTCAGCCTTGGCTTCAAAGATGCTGCCAGCGCCGCGGGCCAGCCCGTGAAGGTGAACGATTCCATTACCGCCACGGTAGCGGGCGTGCTGAAAGATTTCAATTACCAGCATCTCGGCCAGCCCATCCGCCCCATGGCCATTGTGGCCAACGGCGGGGACTATAGCCTGCTGCAGGTAAAAACAACGCATACGGACCGGGCACAGTTCGGGCAAAGGGTGAAAGCCGCCTGGGCGAAATTATATCCCGCCCAGCCTTTGCAGGCTGAATGGCTGGCGGAGGAGCTGTACCGGGAGCAGAAGCAGGGAGACAGCGTGTCCTTCCTCGGTTACATTTCCATCATGACGGTGCTGATAGCCGTAATGGGCCTGCTGGCCATGGTGATCTATTCCACTGCTTTGCGCAAAAAAGAGATAGGCGTCCGGAAAGTGATGGGCGCTGATGTGAAAAGCCTGGTGCTGCTGCTTTCCCGCGGGTTCCTGAAGATGATCCTCATTGCGGGCTGCATCGCGCTTCCAATCGGGTGGCTGGCCAGCAGCTTTTTCCTGAACAGCTTCCCTTACCGCATCAATTTTGGCCCGGGCAGCGTGATGGCCTGCTTTGCGGCCGTGCTGGCGGTTTGCCTGCTGGCCATCGTTTCACAGACCTGGCGCGCGGCCAATGCCGATCCTTCAGACAGCCTGCGGAGCGACTGATACCGGAACATTTCTTTCACTGGTGACCATAAAAAAATCCCCCCGTTAGCCCGGGGGGATTCGTTTTTTATCTTTTTCGACTGTTTGTGTTATTCGTTCCTGCCCAGCAGGTATAAAACCGCCATGCGGGTGGCCACTCCATTCTCCACCTGGTCCAGGATGATGCTCTGGCCCGAGTCCGCCACGTCTGAACTAAGCTCCACTCCCCTGTTGATGGGGCCCGGGTGCATGATCACGATGTCTTTTTTCAGGCTGTCCAGCAATTTGCGGTTTACGCCATATGCGAGGGAATATTCGCGGAGGGATGAAAACAGGGGCATGTTCTGCCTTTCCAGCTGGATGCGCAGCACATTCGCCACGTCCGCCCATTCCAGGGCTTCGCGGATATTGTAGCTCACATTCACGTCCAGCGCCTGCGCGATGTGCTTGGGGATCAGCGTGGGCGGGCCTACCACCGTTACTTCCGCGCCAAGTTTTTTGAGGCAGTAGATGTTGGAAAGGGCTACCCGGGAATGCATGATGTCTCCGCAGATGGCGATCTTCTTGCCTTCCACGCCTCCCAGCCTCTCGCGGATGGAGAATGCGTCCAGCAGGGCCTGGGTGGGATGTTCGTTGATGCCGTCTCCCGCGTTCACGATCGGCACATTGATGTGCTTGCTGAGGAAGTGCGGGGCGCCGGTGGCCGAATGGCGCATCACCACCATATCCACCTTCATGGACAGGATGTTGTTCACCGTATCGATCAGGGTTTCGCCCTTGGATACCGAGCTTCCGGACGCGGAAAAGTTCACCACATCGGCCCCCAGCCGCTTTTCAGCCAGCTCGAAGGAAATGCGCGTGCGCGTGGAGTTCTCGAAAAATACATTGACGATGGTAGTATCCCGGAGGGTGGGCACCTTCTTGATAGGACGTTGTAAAACTTCCTTGAATTGATCGGCGGTTTGAAAGATGAGCTCTATATCCTGACGCGTCAGATCGCGTATACCCAGCAGATGTTTAACAGACAGTGACATTCTAAGGTGCAAATATAAGAGGTTTAAGCAATCAACACAACTTCATCTTTACCATCCCTTTCTTTCCAGAGCACTTTTACGCGTTCGGTAATGATAGCGTCGATGGTGCGGCCGGTGTAATCGGGCTGTATAGGCAGCTCCCGGCTGAAACGCCTGTCTACCAGCACCAGCAGCTCCACCCTGGACGGGCGCCCGAAATCCAGCAGGGCGTCCATGGCCGAGCGGATGGTCCTCCCCGTGTACAGCACATCGTCTATCAGTATCACACGCTTGTTATCTATGGAAAAATCGATGTCGGTCTCATTAGGCACATGCAGGCTCTTGCCGGACTTGTAATCGTCCCGGTAAAAGGTGATGTCTATTTTGCCATACGGGATGTCCGTACCCGGGAGCAGCTGCCTGAGGTTATGATAGATCCTGTCCGACAGGTAAATACCCCGGGGCTGCAGGCCGACGATCACGGTATTGCTGAAGTCCAGGTGATTTTCTATCAGCT
>CBFHAF010000725.1:0-2829 GCA_965653435.1 uncultured Chitinophaga sp. | reverse complement strand
TGTTAAAAGCTTTTGGGAGAATGTCATCGGCTATCAGTGGAGGAAGTAGATATTTGTATCATTATACAAGTAAAGAAGCCGCTCAAAGCATATCTCAGCAAGGGTTGAGAGTTGGACGAGATGGTTTTTCTTATTTAACTAACAAAGGAAACCTTTCGGGCTTACAGGCTCAGATAGAATTAGCTTTACCGGCTAATAGGGCAATGCCTAATGCCGTGTTGAAAATTGATGTATCAGGGATGAATCCAGCAATGATAAGAAGGGTAACAGGAAATCTTCCGGGATACGGAGCTGGTGGAGGCACCGAGTTTATGTTTAATCAGGTAATTCCAGCAAACAGAATTACAGTAATGCCTTAAACACAATAATTGTCAATGAACAAAAAACTTGAAATAGCGATTGAGTTTCTGAAAAACGGGCAATCATTTACCGTCGATGATCTACGTTTGGAAATAGTCGATGGAAATTCCTTCGTTGTTACCGGATGGTCTCGATACTTAAATTTTTCAAGCTTAAATAAGGAAAAATCGATTGAGGAATTGTCAGAAATAAAAACTGTGTTCTCCAGTATGTTGGAAACATCCAATAATCTAAAGGATTTTATTTCGGATAAATCGATTGAGTACAAACTCTGTTTCGATGATGGAGGGAAAGCTTCGATAGATATTTGTTCTGAAAAACATGGGATCTTAAAATGGCTGACTGAATTAAAATGATGAAAATGGCTATATTTTTTTAGCCTGAATATCATAGCATAACAAAGGGGGGCCAGTCGCTCTTTTTGCAGGAGCCGGCCGATAATAAAACGTGGGACATATTCATGGATAAAAAGAAAAAAGCACCCAGGGAGGAGTTATCCCGGATGCTCGTATCAAATTGGTAAGTTTAGCGTCAAAACTCAGAGATCTTTGGAGTTGACATGTCCTGATCCCCGCCCGATGTTCGTAGCATCCAGGCTTACTACAAATATTATCATTCCACTATCACCTTACTCCCTCTTTAACAACCACCTTCGGCGGTATCAGCTTATACACCACCGGCGTCACGATCCTCGATAACAAAGTAGAACTGATCAATCCCCCGATCAGCACGATCGCCAGCGGCGCGATCAGCGGGTTGTTGGAGATCGCAATAGGAATAAGCCCGCCAATGGCCGTAAGAGAAGTCAGCACGATCGGCAGGAAACGCACTTCGCCAGCCTCGCGTATCGCTTCTTCCAGGCTGCGCCCCTGCTCGCGCAATTGGTTCGTAAAGTCCACCAGCAGGATCGTGTTCTTCACCTCTATACCGGCCAGTGCAATCAGGCCTATTATAGCTACGAAAGAAAGCGAGTTCCCTGTCATCCACAACGCCAGCGCCGCGCCCACAATACCCAGCGGGATCACGGAAAGGATGATCAGCGTGCTTTTGAACGTTTTGAATTCCAGGATCAGCACGGCAATGAAAAGGAATACCGTTACCAGGATAATGTTCTGGAACCCGCCGAACGACTGCTGCCTCGATTCCACCTCGCCGCCCATTTCGTAGCTGTAGCCCAGCGGCAGCTTCATGGCATCCATTTTCCCGATCACTTCGGTGATCACCCTGTCCGGCAGGAAACCTTGCTGCACAAATGCCTTCACAGCCACCACGCGGCGTTTCTCCTGGTGGTTGATGTTGACGGGAGAGGTTTCCATCTTCAGTTCCGCCACCTGGGAAAGAGGAATAGCCTTGCCCTGGAGATTGTTGATGTAGAGGTTGCGGAACACGTCCAGCGTGGGCCTTCCTTCACGCATGCGGGTAAGCAGGATATTGTACTCGTTGCTGTTCTTGTCCGTGTATTTGCCCAGCGTAAGGCCCGCTACGGCCAGGCGGACGGTACGGTCCACCTGTACGAAGGGAATGCCCAGCTGCTGCGCTTTTTCAGGGATGATGCTCACCCGGATATCGCTTTTGTTGAGGTCAACGGGATTATCCACGTACATGGTGCCGTTGGTCTTCCGCAGCATGGATTCCACGCTGGCGGCAAGATGACGGAGCGTGTCCAGGTCGTCGCCGAAGAGGCGTACCTCTACGGGCGCGGCCACGGGTGGGCCCTGCTCGAAGTCTTTCACTTCTACCTTGGCGCCGGGGTAGGGCGTCCAGGCTTTGCGGAGGCTTTCCATGATCTCGCTTTTCCGTTTCGGGTTGGTATGCTCATCCAGCTGCACGAACACCTGCCCGAATTCACTTTGTTCGTTCCTCGGGATCACGTTGTAATAGATCCTCGGGTTGCCCTTGCCTACGTTGCTGGAGTAAAATTTAACGTCCTTTTCCTGCTGCAGCCGCTTTTCAATTTGCCGCACAATGCTGTTGGTATAGCCGATCTTCGACTGCGGCGGCGCTTCCACGTTCACAAGGAACTGCGGTTTTTCGGAAGGCGGGAACAATCCGAAACCGATCAGCTGGAACACGAACAGCGAGCCGGCGAAAATGATCACGGTTACCACGATGGTCAGCACGGGGCGTTGCAGCGCCTTGTCCAGCAAACGTGAGTAGCTGCCGTGGATCAGCTTCTTCAGCGCGCGCATGAAGATATTCCCGTCCGGGTGGCCGGAATGGTGCCGGAGTATTTTGCTGGTCATGAACGGGATGATGGTAAGCGATACCACCATAGACGCCAGCACGCAGAATATCACGGCCAGGGGAAGGCTGCGGATGAAGTCGCCCGCGCCTTCCGGCATGAACACCAGCGGCATGAAAGCGATGATCAGCGTAACGGTGCAGCCCACTACGGCCATGCCTATCTGTTTGGTGGCCTTCAGTGTGGCTTCCATGGCACTGTGCCCTTCCAGCATCCACCGCTCGATG
>CBFHAF010000724.1:0-2829 GCA_965653435.1 uncultured Chitinophaga sp. | reverse complement strand
AGTTTGCCGGCCAAGTGATCAAAAGCGTGCGCGGGGCCGATGTTGGGATGCTGCGGACGCTGGTCGCTTAACTCTGCGGCGTGTTCCCCACTGTCACGCTGCCGACGGTAACATTGGCGAAGCGATTGGCATTGCTGATGAGGTCGGGTTCGACGATGTTGCGCCAGGCCATGCCGACAACGGCGTGGTCGCGGGCGTTGGAAATGAGATTGTTCAAAATAACGCTGATCCTGAAAAAATCTCCTTTAAAAGGCACAAGCTGATCCACTTTTACATTGAAATTGATCGAGGTGTTCTGATGTTTGAACGTGTCGATGCAGTCGTTGATCAAAAGGTTGAAGTCGATCTTTTCATATTCAAGGTCGAGGCGGGAGTTGCGGTAGTATTCGATGATCTTCTGGATGAAGCTGTCCAGCCGGGTGATGCATACTTCGATCATGCCCATATACCCCTGTGGGTCCGTCATCGTATTATCCAGCCGGCTGAGATTGATGATGCCCTGCACGCTCATGAGCGGCGCGCGGAGGTCGTGCGAGGTGGAGTAGATGAAGCGGTTCAGCTCGTCGTTGGTCTTTTCCAGTTCCAGCACCTTTTCTTTCAGCTGCTTGCGGGCGGAATAGATCTCGTAGGCGTTATTGATGGTTTTGAAAAGCTCGTGCTCGTCCCAGGGCTTTTTGATGTAGGAAAAGATATGACCTTTGTTGATGGCGTCTATGATGTCTTCCACGTCGGTATAACCGGTCAGCAAAATCCTGATGGGGTCCGGCAGCACTTCCTTGATCTGGTTGAAAAATTCCACCCCTGTAGTGGTGGGCATCTTCTGGTCTGCTATAATGATATGAACTTCAATACCCTTTAATACCTGCAGGCCTTCGGCAGCCGAGTTGGCAGTATATATCTCGTAGCTCCGCCTGAAATTGGCGCGGAACGCATTGAGGTTATGCACTTCGTCGTCGATGTACAGAATTCTGATACGGTTATTTTTCATGAGGGTCTTTTATTAGGACGCTTGACTTTGGGCAATCGGCACATTCTGGGGTAAATATATAATAAATTCCGCTCCTTTACCCGGCTCCGATTCAACCACTATCTTTCCGTGATGCTTCTCAATGATGCTAAATACGATGGACAGGCCGAGGCCGGTTCCTTCCCCGACGTCTTTCGTGGTGAAGAACGGCTCGAATATCTTCTCCTTCACCTTTTCGGTCATGCCGATGCCGGAATCCCTGATGCTGATGCTCACCATCTTGTTCTCTTCCAGCCTGGTGGTGATGGTAAGGCTTTCCTCGCCCTGCACGGGTTTCATTTTGATGGCGTTCAGGGCATTGTTGATGATGTTGAGGAACACCTGGTTCAGCTTGCCCGCGAAACACTCTATTTTGGGCAGTTCACCGTAATTGTAATGCACCGCCACGTTCTTGGGAATATTGTTGCGCAGCAGTACCATGGTGGAGTTGAGGCCTTCGTGGATGTCCACGAACTTCAGGTCGCTCTCGTCGAGCCGGCTGAAGGTGCGCAGCCCTTTCACGATCTCGGCGGTACGGTTGGCCCCGTCCTCGATGCCTTTGATAAGGGTTTCTATTTCTGTGTGCACATAATCTATATCGATCTGCTGCTTGAACTGCTCTATTTCGCTGAGCTGCTGCTGCACATTGTCTCCGGGGCTGATGGACTCGTATTTGCGCAGAAGGGCCCTGAGGTCTTCAAAATCGAGCTTCAGCGGTTTGATATTGCTGGTCACGAAGTTGATGGGATTGTTGATCTCGTGGGCGATACCTGCGGTAAGCTGACCGAGGGAGGCCATTTTCTCGGATTCAACCAGCTGAGTCTGCGCTTCTTTAAGGTTGTTGAGCACACGGTTCAGCTCTTTATTGGATTGCTGGAGGGCTTCGGTGCGTTCCGCCACTTTGTTTTCCAGCACGATGTTCTGTTCGCGGACCAGTTGCTCGTTTTCCTGGGATATGCGGAGGGCCATGGCCTGCGATTCTTCTTTCTCCTTTCGGTAGATGTTGATCTTGTTGGCAAGGGCGAACGACAGCAGCGTTACTTCCGCAGCGGAGCCTACCTGGAGCGCGTAATAGGTAAAGTCGTTGTACGGCAGGATGTTAAAGTTCCGCATCACGAAAATACACACGCTGGTAAGGAAGATGCCCCAGGCCAGCAGGAAATACCGTGCGGGTATGAAACCGGTGCGGGCCACTACCACGCCGATGAACATAGCTGCCAGCGAAGCGGTCATGGCCGTGATCTGCGTCATCATATTGGCCACGAACTGCATGTCCAGGAAAGTAGGGATAAAGCATAATAAATAGGCGATCACCACACCGGTAAGTATCTTATGGCCCAGCTTGTAACGTTCTTTGGTATGCAGGAACGACTGGATGAACAGCGCCGCGGTAATGCCGTTCAGTACAGGGATGATCAGCGTATCGTGCTGGGCCATCCAGGTGCTTTCCGGCCAGAGGAACCGGAAGGTGTAGCCCTGCTGGGAGGCCTGGGTGAGGCCTACGCAGATAATGTAGCTTACGTAGATGAGGTAGCTCCTGTCCTTTGTGGTCAGGAATATGAAAAAGTTGTAGAGGGCCATCACGAGGATGATGCCGACATACAACCCGAATATGAAATTCCTTTCTGTGTTCTTTACGTTGAGGCTGGTTTCGGCGCCGAGGTAAACCGGCAGCTGGGCCTGTTCGCCGGCGCGTACCTTCAGGTAATATTCACGGGTTTCGCCCTGCGGGATGTCCAGCGGGTAAATGTAGTTCTGATGATCGTAAGGGCGGTTATGGTACGGCTGGAACTGGCCGAGGCTCAGAATGCGGTAGCCGCCGG
>CBFHAF010000723.1:0-2837 GCA_965653435.1 uncultured Chitinophaga sp. | reverse complement strand
AATTGTCGAGAAGGCGAACAAGGCGGCGATAGATAAACTGGGGCTCTCCGTAACAGGCAAAACCCTGAACGTTCCGTTCAAAGAGGAATTTATGCTCGTTTCCAACAACGGTAAGAATGAAGAGACCCATATCGGCTTCTCCGCCAGCCGCATCAATATTGCACAAAAAGAATATATACTGGCCATCGGCAGAACATCCGACAGTGAACAGCAGCTCCGCATCCAGCTCCGCAACCTGGAGCAGGAAAAAGCTTTGCAGGAGATGAAAACCAATTTCATATCCATGACCTCGCACGAGTTCAGGACGCCGTTAACGGCCATAGCAGCGGCGGTAGACCTGCTGGAGACCCGCATCAAGCTGGACAGCATGATGAACCCCTTCTACCAGCAGAACATCCTGAAGATCTCCAACGAGGTATTTAACCTGAACACCATGCTGGACGAGATACTCACGCTCAGCAAGATCGTATCAAACAATTATGAAGTACATAAAACACCGGTAAATGCGGTAAAGGTGATCGATTACCTGAACTACCAGTACTTTTCCGAAAGGAAAGATGAACGCAAGCTGGAAGTGAAGGTGGTGGGAGAGCCGCGCAAAATACCGGTGGACAAGGAACAGTTTTCGAAAATACTGACGAACCTGATCAGTAATGCCTTTAAGTATTCCACTCATGAAAACCCGCAGATCAAACTGCACTATCACGCCCACAAGCTGGTGATCTCTATTTCCGACCATGGTATCGGTATCCCGCAGAAAGACATTCCGCACCTGTTCAACTCATTTTACCGCGGCAGCAATGTTGACGGTATAGATGGCACGGGTCTTGGACTGGCTATCGTCAAAACCTTTACCGAGATGAATGGTGGCGAGATCAAGGTTACCAGTGAAAAGGGCAAAGGCACGAAATTCTCACTTACATTCAGGTATGCATGAACAGGACCATTTTATTGATTGAAGACAAGCCCGCATTAACCGACACGCTTAAGACCTTGCTGGAACTGCATGAATTCAATGTGCTCACCGCCAGCAACGGCGAAGAAGGTGTGGCCCATGCCAGGCAGCATCAGCCTGACCTCGTGATCAGCGACATTTTTATGCCGGTGATCAACGGTTATGAATTGCTGGAGATCTTTAAGAAAGACAGCCAGCTGCGGAACATTCCCGTATTGATGCTCACGGCCAAAACGGCCATCGATGAGATCAACCTCGCCATGAAAAAAGGCGCGGCGGGTTATGTGACAAAACCTTTTTTATTCCGGAACCTGCACGCAACGATCACTAAGCTGATCTTATAACCCCAGGTTCCATTGTATGCCCAGCATACCGCCGGTGTTGCCGCCGAAGTCCCCCCAATCGAAGGCAAGCCCGGCATTCACTGTTATTCCCTTTACCGGCGTAGGCCATATGATCTCCTGCAGCGTGTACCATTGCGTCATGGTGGAGGCGATGGGGCCTGCCTGGTAGTTGCCGAAGTTGCGCGTGAAAGTAAGCAGCGTGCGCGCTTTCAGTATCTGCGCGATATTATATTTCGCGCCCAGGTGCAGCCCGGTCACGCGGTTGTTGATGATGTTCCAGCCTCTTTTGATCACCGAATCCCTCGGTTCGTTCCAGTCGATAGGCTTTACATCGTCAAAGTATTTGCTGCCGCGCGTGCGGTTCACGAACAGCGGCGTGCCGATGATGTTGCCCTGGTATTCCCAGCCGGTGAGGTACACGCCGTTGTTGTAATAACTTTCGCGCACCCGCAGCGGGAACCAGTCATTCATCTTTTTGGTGTTGATGAACTCGATGGTGGCCTTTTCGAGGATAGGATCCTCTTTTTTATTCACATAGCTGAGGCCCAGCAGGCGGTCCGTGTTCTTGAGATCGATATTCTGGCCGGTCTCGAACATGCTCTGGTTGTACAGCAGCAGCTTAAGGTTGTCAGTCTCCCACTGGATGCCGCCTTCCAGCACGCCGCGGTGGTCGCCCGGGCGGTTGGGCTCGATCTCGGTATTGATTACCGTGCCGTCGTCCGCCACCTTGCCTATGAGGATATCCCAGTAATTGGAGAATGTATTTTTGATCGGGGGAAGATCGAACCGGTTGCCGCCCCATACCGCGAAATGCTGGATGCCGCCGTATACTTTCAGGCGCTCCTTGCCGACGCGCAGGTACAGCATCTTTTCATGCAGGAACGCACCTTTGATGTATTGCCGGTCTCCCATCCAGCCGTGGCTGAACTGGCCTTTCACCTGCACCCAGCCGTTGGTGAAGGGTATGTTCGCATAATCCTTCAGCGCGATGCTCACTTTCGGGATGGGCAAGGCGTTGCCGCTGATGCCCCAGGAGCCGGAGCTTAGCTCGGGATCCGCCTCGCCGCTCACTTCCTCGTACCGGCCCGCGCGCAGCTCCAGGTTGCGGAACCCGAACTTGACATACCCTTCCTCGAAGAACGTCTCGGAGAAATGGTTGTTGTTGTAAAGGTTGAAGCCGTATTTGAGATAAAGGTCGCCGCCGGCATTGAGCGCATGGCTGTTGCGCAGCATGATGTGCGAGGAAAGATCGGATTTGCGGTCGCTGATGGTACCAAAACGTTTGGCGGTGAGCCAGAGCGGCTGGTACTCCTTGGACGCAACGGTGCCTGTAATGCCCGCCTGTACCTGCAATGAGTCGGTAAAGCGCGGAGTGCCGCTGAGTGGAATTTCAGGGCTCTGCTGGGCGAAAACGGGCATAGAAAGGCCTATAAAGAATATGGTTATCGTAAGTCGCATAAGTTACCCTGCAAATTAGCGGTAACCCGGCCGCCCCAGCATACTTAAATTAGTACTTATGAAGGCGGGCAGCACGAAAA